>DALYYK010000023.1:0-10807 GCA_031983305.1 Candidatus Fimivivens sp.
GCGTTTACACCGCGCCCAGTCTGGTGCTGGACTGATAGCCGATTAAGCTGACGCACTTTAAAGGCATCCCGCTTTCAAAAGGAAGCTTTTGAAGGCAGGGTGCCTTTTTGTCGGTTAGTGGGTGACTTATCGGCGTTTTTAATAAGCTTAAAGGGCAAATTCTGAGTAATTTGTATACAGAATTTGTGTTTTGTGGTTGAGATTTAGCACTAAAAAGGTGTATAATAATGACATTGTGATGATACACCATGAAGTATAAAGGAGTTTTACGCCATGTTTGAAAATTTGCTTGCCGTATTAAAAGCAAACCCGCGCCGTCTGGTCTTTACCGAAGGCCCCGATCCCCGCATTCTTGAGGCTGCCAGCCGCCTGCATAAAGAGAAGATTCTGACCCCGGTGCTCATCGGCGTACCGGGAGAGGTTGAGGCCGCGGCAAAGACCCATGGCTTTGACATTGCCGGTATCGAGATCATCGATCCCGCTGCCTATGCCGATATCGATGAGATGGTTGAAAAGATGGTCGAGCTGCGCAAGGGCAAGATGACCGCCGAGGACTGCCGCAAGGCGCTCTCCAAAGGTAACTATTTTGGCACCATGCTCGTCGCGATGGGCAAGGCCGACGCGCTCTTGGGCGGCGCCACCTATTCCACCGCCGACACCGTGCGCCCTGCGTTGCAGCTGGTTAAGACCAAGCCGGGCAACAAGATTGTCTCCTCCTGCTTTATCATGGTGCGCGAGCGCGACGGTCAGGAAGAAAAGTACGCGATGGGCGACTGCGCCATCAACATTACCCCGAACGAGGACGAGCTGGTTGAAATTGCGATTGAATCGGCCCGCACCGCCAAGGCGTTTGGCATCGACCCCAAGGTCGCGATGCTGTCCTATTCGACGATGGGCTCGGGCGCGGGCGAAAGCGTTGATCGCGTGAAAAACGCCACCGCCAAGGCCAAGGCCGCCGCCCCCGATCTTGCGATCGACGGCGAGCTTCAGTTTGACGCCGCGTTCTCTCCCGTTGTCGCCAAGACCAAGTGCAAGGGCTCGCCCGTTGCGGGTCAGGCCAACACCTTCATTTTCCCCGATATCAACGCGGGCAATATCGGTTATAAGATCGCCCAGCGTCTGGGCGGCTTTGCGGCTTACGGCCCGATTCTTCAGGGCCTCAACGCCCCGATCAACGACCTCTCTCGCGGCTGCGACGCCGAAGAGGTTTATCAGATGTCGATCATCACCGCGGGACTGAAATAAGGGTGAAGCGTTAAGACAAACCAAAAGCGCCGGTTTAACCTCTCGGTTAAACCGGCGCTTTTGAGGGCGAGGGGCAAAGAGCAGACTCGAGAGCTACCCTCAAATACCTTCCAGAAAAGGCGAAAAGGCGGACGGAATCGTAATATCCGCTTCAAGCTGCGCTTTTGTCACCCACACAAACGTCTCGGGCATATTACCGCAGGCGACTATAAAGCTTGTCATTTGCCATTCAATATGGGTGAAGATATGCTTTTTCCGTCGTCCCGGCTTGAGGTCGCCGTCGTAGACATCCCCAAAGCCCCATTCGCGCAACAGATGTACGGCTTCCTCCACCGAAAGACAGCCCTCGGTGTTGGGCAACTCCCAAAGCCCGCCGAGCAGCCCGGATGCCTCGCGCCGCCGCAGGGCCAGCCTGTCCTCACAGTACAGCAGAAAGACCGTTTTTTCCTCCTGCTTGCGCGGTTTTTTCTTGGTCTTGACCGGCAAAGTGCGCTGGGTGCCGTCCGCACAGGCGTGGCAATAGTCGGCAACAGGACAGTCGCCACATTTTGGCGCGCCGTTTGGCAGGCAGACCGTCGCGCCCAGCTCCATCAGGCTTTGCGTAAAGTCGCCGCGCCGATTATCGGGATAAATCGCGCGCAGCATAGCGGTGATATTGTTTTTTACCTGCGGCAAGGCGATATCGGCGTCGCTGCCGGTCAGCCTTGTGATTACGCGCAGCACGTTGCCGTCCACCGCCGGTGTAGGCTGCTCAAAGCAGATGGAGGCGATCGCTCCCGCCGTATAGGCCCCAATGCCGGGCAATGCCAGAATATCGGCCGGCTCGGTAGGGAAGCAGCCGCCATGTTTTTGAATAATCATCTTGGCGGCTTTTTGCAGGTTGCGTACCCGGCTGTAGTAGCCCAGCCCCTCCCATAGCTTTAAAAGCTGTGCCTCGTCCACTTCTGCCAAGGCTTTTACGGTCGGAAGCTGTTGCAAAAACCGGTTGTAATAGGGGATGACGGTATCAACCTGCGTTTGTTGCAGCATAATTTCAGATACCCATACGCGGTAGGGATCGATGTTCTCGCGCCAGGGCAATACGCGCGCATTTTGGCTGTACCACATCAAAAGCGGAGCCACAATGCGGCTCAAATCGAATTTTTCGGGATAGTTTTCTGTTTGCAATGTTTTCACCTTTTGTTCTATTGATAATATCGCAGACGGCTGTCGGGCATCCGGCTCCGGCTGGATTTGCATGCCCCATTAAAAATAGTATGTCCGCAGCGGCACGCTTTTGGCGGCCAATCGGCTTGCTGTGCCATTCGTACCACTTATAAAGATATCGGTGCATGATGTTTGGACACAATAGAAAAGGGCGTTCCGTGCGGAACGCCCTTTGTTAATGTTGTTAAGATTATCTTCTGTTCGAGAAGCAGTCGCTGCAAAATACAGGACGGTCATCTCTGGGCTGGAAGGGAACCTTGCAGGGAGCTCCGCACTCAGCGCAGACAGCGTCGAACATTTCGCGGGGTGCTCTCTCAGAACGGCCGCTCGAAGCCTTACGGGAATCGCGGCAGGGCTTGCAGCGCTGCGGTTCATTGGTGAAACCTTTTTCGGCGTAGAAAGCCTGCTCATTAGCAGTGAATACGAACTCGGAACCGCAATCTTTGCAAGTGATAATTTTGTCGTTGTACATTTGAATACCTCTAATCTAAATTCTGGCCTCACCGTATTGTGAAACGCTATGGTTAAATATACTAGATAAAAATATATTTGTCAATAGGGAATCGCAGGAATATAGAAATATATTTTAAAAAATGAAATTCGACAAAAAGCCCGTTATAATGGCAAAAAATTAGCCTACACATGCCCGTACAAGACGAACTTTTTGAAGCTTTTTGTCGTCAATCCGCCGAATAAGGCGCTCGGTTATTCATAGCGCAGCGCCTCGATGGGGTCGAGTTTAGACGCCTTGTTGGCCGGATAATACCCGAAAAAGACGCCGATCGCCATCGAAAAGCTGACCGCGATGACCACAATCACCGGCGAAGGCCAACCCGGGAAGCCCAGCAGCGACGCGCCCGTGAACCCCAACGCAGTGCCCAGCGCGACGCCGATAATGCCGCCGATCAAACAGATGATCATCGACTCGACGATAAACTGGATGCGAATGGCGCTGTTGCGCGCGCCGAGCGCCTTGCGCGTGCCGATCTCGCGGGTGCGCTCGGTCACCGACACCAGCATGATATTCATGACGCCGATGCCGCCGACCAAGAGCGAAATACCGGCGATAATACTGATGGCGATGCTCATCGTATTCATCATGCCGGTCATCTGGCCGATCATGCTGTCCATGCTCTCGGTTTTAACCTCGACATATTTATTATTGCGGTAAAAATGGTCGTTAAAATATTTGGCGGTCTGCTCGGCAAAAAGCTTTGAATCGGTGACGCCGTCAGCGGCTTTGACGCGCAAGAAAGAATACCGCCCCTGCGTCTGGCCGGTGATCTGCTTGGCCAGCGTGATCGGGATGAACACCGTCGTCGTCGTGTCGCCGGTCATGCTGCCGAGCATGCCCGAGACCTCAAATTTGTAAACGCCCACGACCGTGAAGGTATAGAGCCCCTGATTTAAACGCAGCTTAATTTCTTTGCCCAGCGCCTGTCCGGCCGGCATGCCGGGGAACAGCTTTTCGACAAAGCGGTCGGAGATAACGGCGGCGTATTTCATGCCGCCCACCTCGCGCTCGCTGAGAAAATGCCCCGCGATGATCGGAACATTCTGAATTTTTAATGCGTCCGCATTGCTGCCAACAACCTCGCCGTTGGCCTCGTTGCGCCCGTTCATCGCCTGTCCCGTACCGACGCTGCTCATGACCGACCAGCCCGAAATTTTGCCCGAAAAGGCGTCGAGATAAGCGTTGATCATCTGGTCGGAGACCATGTCGTCATCCTCCCACGCGCGGGAATAGTCGGTGTTGCCGTATTCGTCGGGCTTATCCTGAACATAAAGCTGAATGGAATTGGCGCCCAGATCGTTTAACAGGTTGGTGACCGAGCCGGTCATGGCCTGACCGACCGTGACGATCGCAATGACCGACGAGATGCCGATGATGATGCCCAGCATGGTTAAGAGCGCGCGCATCTTATTGGCTACGAGCCCGTTGACGGCAAGGCGGATATTTTCTTGCAGCAGCATGTCAGCACCCCCCCTGTTCCTGTTTGATAATTCTGCCGTCCGAGAGGGTGATGATGCGCTGAGTCTCGGCTGCCAGCTCGGGGTTGTGGGTAATCAGCACAATGGTCTTGCCCTGCTCGCGGTGCAGCCGGTGGAAAATATCCATCACGAGCCGCCCGGTCGTCGAATCGAGCGCGCCGGTCGGCTCGTCGGCGAGAATAATCGCCGGGTCGTTTGCCATGGCTCTGGCGATAGCCACGCGCTGCTTCTGCCCGCCCGAAAGCTCGCTGGGCAGATGCTTCATGCGGTCACTCATCTCGACCTGTTCCAGCAGCTCCTTGGCGCGGGCCAGCCGCTTTGCGCGCGGCATGCCGCCGTAGAGCATCGGCAGCTCGACGTTTGAGAGCGCGCTCGTGCGGGGAATCAAATTAAAGGTCTGAAACACAAAGCCGATCTTGCGGTTGCGGATTTCTGAAAGGCGGTCATCCGGCACGTCCCGCATCGGCACGTCGTCGAGGTCATAGCTGCCCTCGGTCGGTCGGTCGAGCGCGCCGATGATGTTCATCAGCGTCGATTTGCCCGAGCCGGAGGCCCCTACAATCGAGATAAACTCGCCCTCATACACCGTGAGGTCTATGTTCTTTAAGATGGTCAGCTCGTTGGGCTGACCGATGTAAAAGCGCTTGATGATGCCCTGCATCGCGATGATGACGTTACGGTTCTGCTCCATTACAGTTTCTCCGTGCCGCCCGGCGCCAAGCGGATGGCGTCGCCCGGGGCCGCGCTGCCCGGGTCGGTGATGACGAGGTCCCCTTCGGCGAGGGCATCCGCCGTGACCTCTATGGCAAAGTCGGTTTCCATGCCGGTTTTGACCGGCACCGCCTTTACGGTATAGTTGCCGTCCTCTCCCTTGTGGGCGATATAGAGGACGTCCTCGCCGTTTTCGTCGGTGGTAACGGCGTCATAGGGTACCGAGAGGATATCTTCCTTCTTTTCTAAAATGATGTTCAAGCGCACGTTCATACCAATGCGCAGCGCGTCTGTGGCCTCGGGCAGCGAGACTTCGGCTTCAAACTCGACGGTGCCGCCGTTTTTCGCGGCGGTGCTGCCGTCGGCTGTTTTAGCGGCGGCGGGCGCAATACGCAGCACCGCGCCGTCAAATTCGCGCTCACCGGTCGCGTCGCTCTTGATGACGGCGGGCAGCCCCGTGCTCAGCGCAGCGACGTCATATTCGCGCACCGAGGTTTTGACCACGAGCCGCTCAGTGTCCTCAATCACAAATAAAAGGCCGTTGCCGGGCATGCCCGGGAGGGCGTACACCGCCGTGACGGTACCGGTGATCGGCGATTTTACGGTCGAATCGGCCAGCGACTGCTGTAGCTTCTCGAGTGAGAGCCGCTCCCCAGTCATATCAGCGGAGATCGCGTTCATGTCAATCGCATTTTTCAGCGCCACAAGTCGGCGGGTCGCGTTGCGCTCGACCGTCTCTTTATTTTCGAGTGCGTCATTATATTTTAAGCGCGCGAGGCGATATTCCTTACTGTAAACGGTGATGTCGTCGCCGTATTGGTCGTTGGCGTCGTCCCATTCCTTATAGGCGGCGTCGTAGGCAATTTCCTTTTCCTGTAAGGCGGCGGTGGCCTCGGGGATGCCGACGCCGGTTTTCTGCGCGTCGTTATAGGCCTTTTTTGCGCGGGAAAGCTCGATTTGCGCCAGATTCAACGCGCGCTCGAGCTTGTTCATCAGCTCGTCGGCATATTCCTGCTCGTCTTTGTGTTCGTCGAGCGCACGCCGCGCGTCGGTATATTCTCTTTGGGCATAGTTGAGCGTCTGCTGCGCGCTGATCAGCTCGGCGTATTTATCGGTCTGCAAGTCGTCGAGCAGATTCTGGTAGTCGGCCTGACTGTCGGCCAGCGCAAGGGCTGCTTTTTGGGCGGCATTGTTGATCGACGTCTGCTGTATTTTGATCGACCGCTCAAGATCGGTGGTGTCGAGCTGGCAGAGCATATCGCCGACGACGACCCGGTCACCCACCTTGACGTTGACGGCGGTGACCAGCCCGGTTTCGGTTGAGAAAACACGGGAAGCGGCGTCGCTCTCGACCGTGCCGTTGAGGGTGATGCGGTTTTCAAGGCTGCCTTTAGAAATAGGACTGGTCGAAACAACCGGCCGGGTATCCTTGGGCAGAAACAGCTTGAGCGCCAACGCGGCGGCGAGTAGTACGATTATCGCGATCATCCAGATTTTCTTTTTGGGCCTTTTTTTAGTAAAATGGGCAATCTCTTTGCTCTTGTCGGTCTGGGCGGCGGGCTGCTCCGCGACACAGACCGACGCGGCTTGATTATTTTCCAGCATGTTGTGTTCCTTTCTCGTGCGATGGTATAGCCAAAATATATATGTGTATTAAATCATATAGTACATATAAGATAGCATTTTTTCAAAGTAAATGCAAGGTATCGTGAAAAATTTACGAAAGGAAATAACAGGAGGCCCGTAAAAGCGGCATGCCTTTACGGGCCCTCTGAGGGACGAATTCAATTTTCGGCATGGTTATGCCAGGGTTTCGTTAAGCGGGGGCATAGCTTGATGTGTAGTTTTAAGACCTTAACGATGCGCAAAAGCGGTACGCCCTACCAACGACGCGGACGTCGGCAGGGCAAAGCTTGCGGCCAAGACCGCTGATTTAACAATTAAAGCTGCGGCGCGGCGGCGGTCAGCGTCCAGGGGTTGATATAGACGTCAAACACCGAAGCAGCCCAGTGCAGGTGCGGCCCGGTTGAAAATCCGGTGCTGCCCACCGTGCCGATAATCTGTCCCTTCGTAACCTTTTCACCGGTTTTTACCTCGAGTGAATCCATATGGTAATACCAGGTTTTCAGGCCGAGCCCGTGCTCAATACAGACGGTATTGCCGGTCAGCGCTATTTTCTCGGCAAAAAGCACCTTGCCGCTGTTGGCCGCCTTGACCGGCGTGCCGCGATCGGCGGCGATATCGACACCGCCGTGACGGTCGGACGGTACGCCGTTGACGGTGCGCAGCATGCCAAATTCGGTGGTAATCCTGCCCTCGACCGGCTGGATGAAGGCTCCTTCCCACAACGGGGCGGCTTCAGAAAGCGCCTTTTTGGGCTGCACCTTTGAAAAATATTCGTTGTTCGCCGCCGTGCTCTCGATGGTCTCGGAGGTGACCGATTCGTCCACCGTCAGATTTTGCGTCTGCCATTCCTTTGAGAGCAGGTTGATCGCAAACGTCTCGTTATAGCCGTCGCCCTCGGCTGTGAGCATATATTCCCCCGGCTCATAGGTATATTTCACCGGCAGCAGCGCAGTCAGGTGACCGTCCGCCTCAAAAAACTGCGGCGGCTTGCCAAAGGGGTTTTGAATCGTGATATCCCCCGGGGTTTTAATGCCGTAAGCGGTCAGCACCAGATATTCGCCCGGATAGACGTTGGTGTCTGAAATTTCAAAGCCCGCCTTGGCGAACAGGTCGTTTTGCGGCGTTTCGGACGAAGAGGGGTCGATCAGATCGCCGCTGACCGGCTCTTTTAATATGTCGGAGGACTTTGCGGGCACGCTCACCGACATGGGCGGCTTTGAAATCGATTCGGCGGTTTTGTGCTTATCAAGCAAAATCATGCTCAGCCACACGCCGATGTAGGACAGCAGAAAAAACAGCGCCGCCGCCGAAAGCAAATATTTAAGCCTCATTTAATCATCCAATCTGCCGCTGTGCGACGGCATGAATTTTTTCGACCTTTACAAATATCCGATAGAAAGCATGAAGAGATTTGCGGATTTTTGCCGTCCAGTAAGGCGATAACGCAATTAAACCGCAAAAAGGCCGTAACGATATCGCGGTTTTATCGGATATCAGAATCAGGTGACCGCGCACAGGAAAAGCGGTCAGCTGCAAAAGCGCTTGTGCAGCTCGGTCAATATCTTTAAGTGGTATTCTTCATCCAGCACCATGCGTTTTAAAAGGGCGCAGACGCCCGCGTCATCCACGTAATTGATGGCGCTTTGATGTTCCTCAATGCAGGCTTTTTCAGCCTCTATGGATGATTTCAGCGCGTCGCCGAGGTTTTTGGAATAGATCATAATGGGGGGCTGGGCCGACCACCAGGTGCCGGAGCTCGCGTTGGGCGGCGCGCAGTAAAAATATTTGGGGTCGCCGCCAAGCGACAGGAGCAGCTCGCCAAGCAGCCGCATATGATACATCTTGCACACCGAAATGCCCCAGAGCGTTTCGCGCAGGTCGTCGGCGCAGTCGCCAAAACGGATGGCCTGATAAAGATAGGTCATCATGGCGGTCAGCGCTGATTCACGCCCGGCAAAGCTGTTGCGGATAATGCGGGCATAACGCTCGTTTTCGGCGTTGGCTGTCGTCTCAGGGTAGGGCTGCGGCAGGCAGAGCCCGTTTGCTTCGCAGGCGGGTTGCTCGGACGGGGGGCTGCTTTCGCTGAGTGCCATCGGGGGCAGGGCAGTTTCCCCGCCCGGCGGCGTCGCCTGCACCAGCGGAGAAACGGCCGGCTGCTGCGGCGTCTGGTCCGAAGGGATCATCACGCTGTCGGGGTCGAGCGGCAGTGCCGCCCCCTGCCGACAGGATTGAAAATTACAATTTTGCATTGCGGCAAGCTCCTTTCATCCAGCGGCAGTGGCTGCCGCAGGCTGTTTATAAAATCCTATGCTGCAATGCGGATAAACAATGCCTCGATTGGCGGTGCGATTGAAAAGATATTCTATTTGTGCTATGATAAAAGCATTGAAAACGGCTATTTCGCCGGCGTATAGTCTCTAGAGGATGCGCCTTACCCCCGCTGCGCCGATTTTGACAATACACCGTCGACAAGGCGTCAGTCATTACACCCCAACGCGCTTTGCGCCTGTGGCATAAGAGGTTAAATAATGGTTTCAAGATCGGCCTGCACCTTGCGGTTGATCAGCATCTGGGCCAATATGGCCTGAAGATTATCGGTCGTCAGCGAAAAGAGGTTGATCAGCGTTTCCACCTCATATTGGCTGCGCCCTTGGGTCAGCGTGAGCGCAAGGGTGACCGAGGCCAGCAGAACGTCCTGAGGATAGGCTACCACATTGTGTCCCGCGCAGGCATTTGATTTTGAATGGGCTTTGTTCGCTTGTTGTGCGCCGCCCTGCCCATTCGTCTGATTCGTTGAATTTGAGGCTGCGTCACTCATGTTGCTCACCACGCTTTAATACCATTATAGGTTGTTTCAAATTAAAATATGACCCGCACAAGGGCGAACACCCGCGGCTTGAGCGCTGCAACCGCATAGCAAAAAGCATTTTTAAAAAGGAGAAAATATATGGAAAAGATCGCGAGCTTTTGTATAAATCATGATACGCTGACACCCGGCATTTATACCTCCCGCATCGATTTTGGCGATATTGTGACCTATGATGTCCGCTATCATTACCCCAACGCGGGCCGCTATTTGAGCGCCGAGGCGGCGCATACCATCGAACATATTTTTGCTACATGGGTGCGCTCAAGCGACATCGGCAGTCAGGTGATCTACTTTGGGCCGATGGGCTGTCTGACCGGCTTTTACCTGATCTTAAAGGACGTGGCACCCGCCAAGGCCGTTTCAGCGATTTCCGAGGGGATGCGCTTTGTCCGCGATTATGAGGGAGAAATACCCGGCGCACTTAAAGTAGAATGCGGTAATTACCTGCTGCATGATCTGGAATCGGCCAAAAAGGCGGCCGCAACTTTTTGCGAAGCCATTACCGGTTGGAATGAGGAGCGCTTAGTATACCCTAAGTAGTTATTGTCTATAAAATTGAGACTGCCTTGGCAGTCTCAATTTTAATCGTCTGAGAAGCGCTGTATGCGGGCCGCTTATGAAAATTCTCGTTATAGGCGCCCCCAAATAGTTATCGGTTTGATTACCGCCGCAGAGGGTTAGCGCGGGTTTGCCGCTTGTTCGGCAATAATCGCAAGCAGTTCGGTCGTGCCTTCAAGCCCCATGCGCGCGGTATCTATCGTAACATGATAATTTTCAGCCGCGCCCCATTTTTCACCGGTGAAGTGGGTGTAATAGACCGCGCGTTTCTTGTCGGCTTTAATCACCAAATCCTTGGCGCGAAGCGGGTCGGCTCCGTAGCTGTCAACCGCGCGTTCAAGCCGTCGGTCAAGCGGCGCGTGCAAAAAGACCGAAAGACTATTCGGAAAATCGCGCAGAATATAATCGCCGCAGCGCCCGATGATCACGCAGGGGCCTTCGTTTGCGACCTTTTTGATGATATCCGACTGGATCAGAAAAACCTGATCGCCTAGCGGCATATTAAAGGTGCCGGTGGCGCCGCCGTACATCGACAGCGAGAACAAAAGGCTGTTGGAGGCGTTTTGGTCGGCATTTTTAAAAATCTCGGGTGCAAAACCG
>DALYYK010000023.1:10817-13085 GCA_031983305.1 Candidatus Fimivivens sp.
GGCGGCCATTGTGATCAGCTCATTGTCGTAATAAGGGATGCCCAGCTTTTTTGCGAGGGCAAGGCCGATATCGCGGCCGCCGCTGCCGTACTGTCGGCTTATTGTGATAACAGGATAGGGTTTCATGTGTCAGGGCCTCCTTTTGAATTTTAGTCAAATTCAAATGACATGTGATGTTTACAGAATACAATCAATGTGTTAAAATGTCAAATACTGTGCGGCACGGTTTTGGCCGACCCTCTGAACCGTACCGCCACAGCGTTGAAACTATCAAAAGGACAAGGTAATCAAATTGGAAAACAGAAAAGAAAACAAGATGGGAACGGTCCCAATCCCTAAGCTGCTTGTTTCAATGTCGGTGCCGATTATGGCCTCGATGCTGATTCAGGCACTTTATAATGTTGTGGACAGTATTTTTGTCGCGCAAGTAAGCGAGGACGCGCTCACAGCGGTGTCGTTGGCCTTTCCGGTGCAGGTGATGATGATTGCGGTCGCGGTGGGAACGGCCATTGGCATCAACGCGCTGCTGTCGCGCAGGCTGGGCGAAAAAAATTATGCCGAAGCAAATCTTATTACGTCCAACGGCATCTTTTTGTCGATTATAAACGCATTGGCCTTTGCTATGTTTGGCCTCTTTGGGCTCAAAGCATTTTTTTCGGCGTTTGTTGAGCCGGGCGCGGTTATGGAGATGGGCGTGGCCTATACCTCCATTGTGTCGATCGCCTCTTTCGGCGTGTTTTTAGGCATAACGGGCGAGCGACTGCTTCAGGCGACCGGCATTACGATTTACAGCATGTATTCGCAGATGGCGGGCGCTATCACCAATATCATTCTCGACCCCATTCTGATCTTCGGCCTGCTCGGCGCGCCAAAAATGGGGGTGGCAGGCGCTGCGGTCGCAACGGTGGCGGGGCAGTTCGTTTCGTTGATCTTGGTGACCGTTTTTAATATCAAGAAAAACCACGAGATCAATCTCTCGATGAAAAACTTTCGACCCAACCGACGTATTATCGCGGAGATTTACAGGGTGGGCCTGCCGTCCATTTTTATGCAGACCATCGGTGCGGTTATGACCTTTGGCATGAATAAAATATTGATCATGTTTTCGGCCACCGCGGTCTCGGTGTTTGGCATCTATTTTAAGTTGCAAAGCTTTGTGTTTATGCCGGTGTTTGGCCTGACCAGCGGCATGATTCCGATTGTGAGCTATAACTACGGCGCGCGCAACCGCGAGCGCATTGTACAAACGATCAAGCTGGCCTGCCTGATGGCGCTAACCATTACCGCGGTGGGCTTTGCATTGTTTCAGATCTTCCCGGGGCTGCTGCTCGACCGGCTCTTTCACGCGTCGGAAGCGATGCTGGCCATCGGGGTGCCCGCGCTGCGGACTGTCAGCCTACATTTTCTGCTGGCGGCGATTTCAATTATCCTTTCAAGCGCGTTTCAGGCGCTCGGCAAGGGCATGTACAGTCTGCTGATGTCCATTTCACGCCAGCTTGTGGTGCTGCTGCCGACCGCCTATCTGCTGGGAAAGTTTATTTCGCTCGACGCCCTCTGGCTCTCTTTTCCGATTGCGGAGGTCGTGTCGATGACGCTGGCGCTTGTTCTGTACCGGGGCTTGTACGAAAGAGAGATCAAACCCTTAAAGGGTTAAGACAAATGTTGACGCGGCTGCAATTGCAGCCGCGTTTGTTTATTTTAAGCGTTTAGAGTATCCCCGTCAGCCTGCCGCGCAGCCGCGACGGCTTCAAGAACCGTCTGCGGAATTGGCGTGATGTCAAACGCGGGCTTGGCGATGAAGAACCCCTGTACATAGTGTACGCCGCTTGCGATCGCGGTTTTGAGCTCCTCCTCGGTTTCAATGCCCTCGGCAAGGACGCTGATCTGATGCTTTTCGGCGGTTGCAACGATACTCCTCAAGGTGTCTTGGCGCTTTTTATCCTGATCGATGCCGGAGATCAGCGAGATATCCAGCTTGATCAGCTTGGGGGCGATATAATGCAGCGCCGCCTCGTTGCCAAAGCTGACGCCGTAATCGTCGATCGCGAGCAGGCCGCCCCACCGCTTGAGAATATCTCTCTTCATATGAACGGAGTCCTGATTGTCGCGCCCGCTGGCCGTCACCTCAATTGTAATACGGTGCAGATAGGGCGCAAAACGCCGCTCGAACGCCAGTATGTCTGAATAGTTGAGAATCTGGCTGCCTATGGAGTTGATGAACACCCTTTCTGTCGCGCCGATATCCCGCCGGTTGACGAGCGTCACAAA
>DALYYK010000023.1:13095-14124 GCA_031983305.1 Candidatus Fimivivens sp.
AAAGGCGTCCATGCCGCCGAACATGGAGATGCGCTCCATGTGGTAGAGCTTGGCGTGAACCTGCGCCATGTGGAACACATCGTAGGTGGAATAATCGCCGGGTATCTGCGGCCGCATCAGCATTTCATAGCCGTACACCACGCCGGTTTGTACCGACAAAATCGGCTGTAGGGCGAATTTGACAAGATTGCTGCCGATAAGCTGCATGATCGTTTTATAGCCGTCCAGCGCGACGACCGATTCATAATATACAGCGGAATCAAATTCCCGCAGGCTACCCTTGGCGTCATGCTTGACGCTATACATCGCAAAATCGGCAAAGCGCAGCAGCTCATCGCTCGAAGCGGCGTCGTCCGGGTACCACGCCAGTCCGCTTGAAACATCAATCAGACAGACGCTGCCGTCGGGAAACAACAGTTGTTTTTGGCGGATGGCGGTATGTACCTGTGCCAGAATCTCCCGGATCTGCTGCTTGGAATCATATCCGTACAGCAGCGTGTAGAATTCGTCGCCCGAGCGCCGGGCCACCAGCGCATTGTGCCGGGTGCAATCGGCCAGACAGTCGGCAAAGGCCTTGATATAGCTGTCGCCAAAATCGTGCCCGAAGTTGTCGTTGATCTTTTTAAGGTTATCAAGGTCCCACATCACGAGCGCGGCGGTTTTGAGATTTTGCAGATGCATGAGCCACGTTAGCTGTGCGCGGAAGGCGCGCAGATTATAGAGGTTAGTCAATGCGTCATAATCGCGTTCATATTCAATTTTCTGCTTAGATAGCACGTCGTCGGTGATATCCGATACCGCCCCCAATAGCCGTCCGCCCTGCTTGGCTATATGTATTTTTAGCCATCGGGTCTTGCCGCTGCGGTCAAAAATCTGAAGCATTCTCTCGCTTTTTTCAAAGACATAGCGGCTCAGTGACAGCATGCGTTTTTCAAAATCACCGCGCTCAAGATAGATGTAATCTTTTTCGGGGCGCTCAGGCCAGTCTAGGATGCTGCACAGGTTGCTCGAGCAAAATACGAGGCCGCG
>DALYYK010000024.1:0-13574 GCA_031983305.1 Candidatus Fimivivens sp.
CCGATGCACAAGCCTCACGCCCCTTTCAAGCAATCATACTAGCTTCAGTATAGCAAATAAGCTCGCCGGTGTGAAGCGTAGGCGGCGATGGCATGGGGTCGAGGCATGACCCGGGATATTATAGTCAAAGCCCTGTCAGGAGGGCGTTGTTTTAAAACATATAATAAAACGGCGGCATGGCGTTTGCTTCCATGCCGCTGTAAGCTATCGGTTGGTTTTTCTATTGCGGGTTCGCCCGAGGATGTAATCCACGCTCACACCGTAAAAGTCTGCCAAAGCGCACAAAACCTGCGGTGGAACCATTCGCTGTCCGCTTTCATAATAGGCGTAGGTGCGCTGCGGCACGTTGATTGCCTCGCCAACCTTCTCCTGTGTGAGGTCTGCGTCTTCACGCAAGCTTCGAATTCTTTCATATCGCTCCATTTTATCACCATACCATGCTCAGTATAAGAAAGAACAAATTGTTCTATTGATTTTTTGAATAAATTGTTCTGAAATATATCTTGAGATGAATATGATGCCAGACTATAAAAAATGTATCTGAAAATGTTTAGTGCCTCCGAAAATGCAATCAACCTTTTGGTTACAGCTCAGCGCGAATGCGAAGAACAGTATATCTCTTGTGCGGATTCTGAAGTTATTGAAATATTAGAAGGCAATAAAGATATAGATAAGGGCTAGCTATGGAAAAGGTTTATACGTATCAGCTTAAAAAGAAATATTTGATAATTATAAACATGAAATAGGGAAACCCCACTATCACGATAGACAGAACTTAATAAATATATAATAAGCACCGAAAATAGGCAAACTTATAATTGTATAAGGAACCCATGGCTCTAAATGTGTTAACAGCATCCATCCAAAAGGAAGTTACAAGCCAATTATAATAGCTTTAAAAAAATCAACATGTGTATCAATTAAAGCGAAAGTTTTCTTTTGTTTTAAACCTTCTTCAACCGCATCACATTGTAGCTCAAAGCAATTTTCACATAAGCATGGCATTATACGTGGCAGCACATGTTTTGCACAAAAATTTGCCGCAATATTGGCATGCAGCCACAGCGCAGGCTATTTCATGGTAATAGCATTTCATTAATGAACATCTCTGATGTCGGCTTTACAAAATTTATCTTATTAAACAAATCAACGTAATCTAATAGCGATATAAGTACAGCAGGGCAACCTAATAGAACAAAAGCGCAGGGAGTCATCGTTTTGATGACTCCCTGCATGGGACTTAGATCCCTTTTGGCGGAGTGGGTGAGATTCGAACTCACGTGCGATTTCTCGCAAACGCATTTCGAGTGCGCCCCGTTATGACCACTTCGATACCACTCCGTATTTAATTGGCATGCTTGCCGCTGCAAGGCGTGTAGCTTATGCTTGACCAAGCTTAAATATTATAGCTCAATGTTCGTAAAAAGTCAATCATAAACATAGAAAAACAGCGGCAAAGCTCTTTTTACATTGTACCAACGCAGCAGTTAGGAACCGAAAACAACTTTTGCGGCCGCAACGGTGGCGGAAGCATCCTTGGCGTAGTAATGCGCGCCTATGGTGGCGGCATAATCGGCGGTGAGCACTGCGCCGCCGACCACCACACGGCAGTCGGGGCATTGCGTGTGGAGCAGCGTAATCGTCTCCTCCATCGCGGGCAACGTCGTGGTCATAAGCGCCGAAAGGCCGCAAAGCGTGGCGTTGGCCGATTTGACCGCCTCAACGACGGTAGCGGGTGCAACGTCGCGCCCAAGATCGATGATGCGGTAGCCGTAATTTTCAAGCACGGCGCGCACAATGTTCTTGCCGATGTCGTGAATATCCCCCTGAACCGTCGCGAGCACGATGGTACCGCGGTCGGTCTGCTCGGTTTTAGAAACGGCGATGCGCTCGCGCACGACATCAAAAGCGGCCTTGGCGGCGCCCGCAGAGCGGATGAGCTGCGGCAGAAAAATCTCGTTTTTCTCATAGCGCTTGCCGACCTCGTCGAGCGTTGGAATCAAACTCTCGGCGATCAGCGCTTCGGGCGTCGTGGATTCAAGCAAAGCGCGCGCGGCCTGCGCCGCCTGTTGCTCTAAACCGGCGTGAATCGCGGCTGAAACGTCGCTCTGCGCGCCCTTTTCCGGCGCGGCGGGCGCGGGCTGGGCGGTTGTTTGCGCAAACTGGCGGATATACGCCTCGCCGTTGGGATCATAGCCAAACAGCATGCGGAATACTGAGAGCGCCTCCATCATACCCGCGTCGGCGGGGTTGATAATCGACAGGTTGAGCCCGGCTTGCAGCGCCAGCGTAAAGAATGTGCGGTTGACAAGGTCGCGTCGGGGCAGACCGAACGAAACGTTTGAGACGCCCAGCGCGGTTTTAACGCCCAGCGCCCGCACGCGGCGTACCGCCTCAATCGTGATCTGCGCGTTACGCTGGTCGGCGCCCACCGTCATGGTCAGGCAGTCGATGATGATATCCTCGCGCGGGATGCCTGCCTGCGCGCAACGCGCGATAATCTTTTTAGCAATTTCAACGCGGCCCTCGGCCGTTTCGGGAATGCCGCTTTCGTCCAGCGTAAGGCCGACGACTGCCGCGCCATATTTTTTGACGACCGGCAGCAGCCGGTCGAGCACCTCGTCTTTGCCGTTGACCGAGTTGACGACCGCGCGGCCATTATAGACGCGCAGACCGGCTTCGATGGCGTCGGGGTCGGCGGAATCGATCTGAAGCGGCAGCGGACAGACCGACTGGATGGCCTTGACCACCTTGGCCATCATCGCGGGCTCGTCGATGCCGGGCAGGCCGACATTGACGTCGAGCATCTGCGCGCCGTCCTCTTGCTGAGCGACGGCCTGACGCAGAATGTAGCCCATATCCGAGTCGGCCAGCGCCTGTTTAAGCAGCTTTTTGCCAGTCGGGTTCAAACGCTCACCGACGACAATCGGCGCGCCAAGCAGCACCGAAGCGGTGGCCGAGCAAGCGGCCGAGGGGACAGTCTTAGGCGGTGAAGTCGGCATTTTGTCACGCGTGGCGCAAGTCAGCGCCGCAATATAGTCGGGCGAGGTGCCGCAGCATCCGCCCACCACCGACGCGCCGCAGTCGATCAGCGTGCACACACCCGCCGCGAACTCCTCGGCGGTCAAATCATACCCGCCGCCCGCGTTGGGCAGACCGGCGTTGGGCTTTACGGCAATGGGCAGCCGCGTCCAGCGGCGCAGCTCGGCGACCATCTCGCCCAATTGCAGCGGCCCCACCGAGCAGTTGACGCCGATGACGTCGGCGCCGTGCCCCTCAAGCGTCAGCGCCATGGCGGGAATATCGCAGCCCGTGAAGGTTCTGCCCCCCGCCTCAAAGGTCATTGTGACCATGATCGGCAGGTCGCAGCATTCCTTGGCCGCCAGAAGTGCTGCCTTGGCCTCGTAGACGTCCATCATCGTCTCAATGGCGATTAGATCGACGCCGGCCTTGACGCCCGCCTGCATCTGCTCTGAAAACAGCGCGACGGCGCGCTCAAACGGCATGGTACCCAGCGGCTCGAGCAGCTCGCCCAGCGGGCCGATATCGAGCGCGACCAGCCCGTCATAGGGCTCGGCGGCGCGGCGGGCGCAATCCGCCGCGGCGGAGATGACCGCATCGACGCTGTAGCCGGTACCCTCAAGCTTCGGGCTGCTGGCCGAAAAGGTGTTGGTATAAACGATATGGCTGCCCGCCTTAAAATAAGCGGCGTGAATATCCTCAATAACCTCGGGCGCGGTGATGCACAAAAGCGACGGATTTTCGCCCGGATTAAGCCCCGAACGCTGCAACATCGTGCCCATAGCGCCGTCAGTGAAGATGATTTTTTTATTAAGCGCCTCTCTAAAGCGGTTCATGATATCAGCCTTTCGTTTTGAATTTGCTGTAAGCGCACCGGCCCGCCATTGCACAGGCGGCGCACCCCGGCGCGGCGGGGGATGGGACATCGCCGTTTTCGTCGGCATGCTTGATGCCGATGATCGCGGTCACCGATTTTATCGGTGAGAGCAGCAGTGAGCTGCCGACGGTCAGCCCGAGCAGTCGGCGGGCATCCAGCAACTCAAGCAGCTTAGGCTGCAAGGCGAGCGGCAGATCGCCGTAGCCCGGTGAGAAGCGGAAGGTCACGCTGTGCGGCTCCGCCAACAGCAGCGCGCGCGCCCGTTCGGTTGCGTGGTCGGCCAAATCTTCGATCGCCGTCGTCGCGCAGGCGTCGAGCAGCAGCGCCCGATAGGGGTTGGCCTGCCCCTCGGTCGAGATGTGGCGGTCCACCGCAAAGCCGAGCGTCACGGCCAGCAGCATACAGCGGTCGCAGCCGTCCAGATGCCGGGCGATGGCCCCGCCAGGCAGTGCCAGTCCGCCGCAGACGAGCTGGCCGTCCTCCTGTCGGCAAAGCGGCAGCACCGACGCAGCGGCGGCGGGCGCGGCGATGGACAGTATTTTATCGGCGGCCGCGGTCAGATCGTCGGCGATGGATAGATCCTCGCGGCTTCTGAGGTACCGCAGCGCCTCCTGCCGGTCGATGGCCAGCGGGCGGGAGAGCGGCAGTCTCACAGCACCTCACCGTTGGTCGAGGCCAGAATATTCGCGATGCTTTTGTGAACCGTCTCAGCGATGACGGGATTGTTCATCGTGTAGAGATGAATGCCTGAAACGCCGCTCGTAATCAGGTCGACAATCTGTTCGGTGGCGTAGCATAAGCCCGCGTCAAACAGCGCCTGCGAATTTTCGCGGTAGCTTAGCGCCGCAGAGTGACACCATACGTTCAATCTGCTTGGCGTTGACCACCGGCATGATACCGGCCTTAATCGGCACCTTGATATTTTCCTTATCGCACAGCTCGGCCAGGCGTAAAAAATCCTCATTGTCAAAGAAAAGCTGCGACACCAGATGCGACGCGCCCAACGCGACCTTTTCTTTGAGATATTGAATGTCCTGCTCAGGGTTGTCGCTGTCGGGGTGCCCCTCGGGGTAGCAGGCCGCGGCAATATCAAAGCCGCCGCGATGGCTGATGTGCGCAATTAGGTCGGTCGCATGCAGAAAGTGGGGCGAGGGGTCGGCTTCCGGCACCCGGTCGCCGCGCAGCGCCAGCACATTTTCGATCTTTGCTTTCTCCAACGCGTCCAGCATGGCGTCTACCTGATCGCGGGTGGAATTGATGCAGGTCAGATGGGCCAGCGGTGTGATGCCGCAGTTATTCTGGATATGAGATACCAGCGCGCAGGTGACCTGCTGCTGCGCAGACGAGCCGCCCGCGCCATAGGTAACGCTGATATAGTCGGGCTTTAGCGCCGAAAGGCGGTCGATCGTGGCATAAAGGCTCTCGACAGGGCGGTCGCGCTTGGGCGGAAATATCTCAAGCGAGAAGGTCAGCGGTTTTTTACGGCAGATTTCAGAAATTTTCATGCGGATTCTCCTGTACTATAGTTTGATCAAAACGGCCGAAGATACACAACCAGACGCAAGCCGGGGTATGACTTGTAGCTTCGACGCGATGTTTCTGCCGCGCGGGAATAAAAATCGTATCTCCGGCTGTCAGAACGACCTGAAAGTGCGCAAAGACCAGCAGCGCGCTGCCCGAGAGCAGGCAGACAAGCTCATCCTCGGACTGGTCATACCAGAAGCCGTTAGGGGAACAATGCCCCTGAGATATCATATGCTCGACCCGGCAATTGTCGGCACGGGCCAGCAGCCGACTGAATTCTTCTTTGGTTTTTTCGGGAATTGAAAACAGGTTCATCGCGTGTCCTCTATTTGTCGGGGTGCAGCATGGCCGCAAATTCCGCGGGCAGGCTGCGCAGCGTGTCGAACAGCGTGCCGACCGCATCTTCAAACTCGTCGGCCTGCCGCCGCATCGCCTCGGTCGAGGATTTGCGCACGAGGCTGAGCTTTTTGTCCAACGCCTTTTCGATGGCGGCACGCGTATCGGAGTTGGTAGTCTTTTTCATGCGTTCGAGCAGCTCGGCGCATTCTTTCAGCGTCGCGCGCAGCTCATCCTCATCGGCCAAGGCAAAGCGGCGGCGCATGGCCTCGTTTTCAGCCGGGCTGATAAAATTCATCTCAAGCAGCACCGCGTCGCCTGAAAAGCTCTGAATCTTTTTACACAGCATATCAAGAGCGGCCAGGCTTTCCTTGTTATTGGGCAAAAGGGCCATGCCGGGGCGCAGCGCCTGTGCACGCAGGGCGCGCAGCCTGCGCCAAACAAAGACGCGGGCTTTGGTGGGGCTTGCGGGAACCGAATAGACCAGCGCAATCCATTCTGTTTTGGCCGAAGGCATGCCGAACCCCTCCTTTTTTGGCGTCTTAATATAGCCTCTTATTAAACCATTTTATTAAAACCGGCCCGGCCACACCGTGCTGGTTTTCGCTTTGCAATCAAAACCGTATTTTTATAAAATCGCATTGTCTAACCCCCCTTTTGTGGTTTTAGACAGCGTTTTGTACAAAGGCTATAATAACGCGGCGATCACCGCGTTTGAGAGCAAAAAGCCCTTAGTTGTCAACCCGATGCCGCAGTCGGTCATCGTCAACAGACCGGCGGTGGCAAGCGGCGGGGCCTTCTTTTTCATCCGCTCGGCGAAGGCGTCGGAGAAATCGTCAAAGCAAATACCTTCCGACAGCCGCAGCGCCAGCATCAGGCGTTCGGCTTCGTCGCCGCCCAAGCCGTCGCCGACGGCAATGGCCCACGGATTTTCCGCCGCGATAAAGGCGGCAAAATTTCGCGGGAAATAAAAGCGTCTGCCGTTATAAAACGAATGCGCGGCGGGGCCGATACCCAGATAAGGCGCGCAGCGCCAATACTTCAGGTTGTGGCGGCTTTGCGCGCTTTCGGTTTTAGCGAAGTTCGAGATTTCATACTGAGAAAAACCCTGCCGCGCGCAGCTGTCGACCATCTTAAGATAACAGTCGGCGGCAAAATCCTCGTCCGGGTCGGCATATTGTCCGGCAAAAAGGGTGCCCGGCTCTATTTTTAACAGATAGGCCGACAAATGGTCGATCGGCAGCGCGGCCAGCGTCTGAATCGACGCGTCAATTTCTTCGAGGCGCTGCCCTGGTACCGCGAGCATCAGATCGGCGGAAATATGCGCAAAGCCCGCGCGGTGTGCCGCGCAAATCATCTCCGCCGCGCGCCCAGCGGTGTGACGGCGGCCTAAAACGCGCAATGTGTCGTCGCTCATTGACTGAACGCCGAACGAGATGCGGTTAAAGCCGCCCTCAGCCAACCGGCACAGCATCGGCTCATCGACGGCGCAGGGATTGGCTTCAAGCGTGATCTCGGTTTGGCGGTCGCCAAAGCGGTTGCGCGCCGCGTTTAATAGCGCGAGCAGGCGCTCGGTCCCCAGCAGCACCGGCGTTCCGCCACCGAAATAAATCGTATCGGCCTCAAGGTCGCCTTTAAAGCAGTCAATGGCCCTGAGCATAGCGGCGAGATAGCGGTCGTAGTCGGCCTCTGTACCGGCTTGCGAATAAAAGTCGCAATAGGGGCATTTGGCGGCGCAGAACGGGACATGCAGATAGACCCCCGCCGTCATTCGTCCAATTTGAGAACCGACATAAACGCCTCCTGCGGCAGCTCGACCGAGCCGACCTGGCGCATGCGTTTCTTGCCTTCCTTCTGCTTTTCGAGCAGCTTTTTCTTACGGGTGATGTCGCCGCCATAGCACTTGGCCAAGACGTCCTTGCGCATCGCCCGCACCGTCTCGCGCGCGATGACCTTGCCGCCGATGGCGCCCTGCACCGGAACCTCAAACATCTGGCGCGGAATGGTGTCCTTGAGCTTCTCGCACATGCGCCGCGCGCGGGGATAGGCCCCGTCGGCATGCACAATGAACGAAAGCGCGTCGACCGTCTCGCCGTTGAGCAGAATGTCGAGCTTGACGAGTTTGGAAGGCTCGTAGCCCGCCAGCTCATAGTCAAACGAGGCGTAACCCTTGGTGCGAGATTTTAGTGCGTCGAAAAAGTCGTAAACCACCTCGTTTAGCGGCAAGCGGTAGTGCAGCTCGACGCGGTCGGTGTCGAGATATTTGGTGTCGATATAGATGCCGCGCCGGTTTTGGCACAGCTCCATGATGCTGCCGATATAAGAGGCGGGCGTGAAGATGCTCGCCTTGATAAACGGCTCCTCGGCCGATTCGATCAGCGTCGGGTCGGGGTAGTTGGTGGGGTTGTCAATGCGCAGCCGCGTGCCGTCGGTCAGGTTCAGATAATAAACAACCGACGGGGCGGTGGTGATCAGATCAAGGTTATATTCGCGCTCTAAGCGCTCCTGAATAATCTCAAGATGCAAAAGCCCTAAAAAGCCGCAGCGAAAGCCGAAGCCCAACGCCATCGAGGTCTCGGGCTCGAACGAGAGCGACGCGTCGTTGAGGTTGAGTTTTTCAAGCGCGTCGCGCAGATCGGGGTATTTGGCCCCGTCAGCGGGGTAGATGCCGCAGAACACCATCGGGTTGACCTTGCGGTAGCCGGGCAGCGGCGCGGGGGCGGAGCGCTCAACGCCTGTGACGGTGTCGCCGACATGGGTGTCCTGCACCGCCTTGATCGAGGCGGTGAAATAGCCAACCTCGCCCGCCGACAGGCTGCCGGTGGGTACGAGATTGACAGCGCCGAGCACGCCGCATTCCACAATTTGAAACTGCGCGTTTGACGCCATCATTTTAATTTTCATACCGGTTTTAATGCAGCCCTCTTTAACGCGGACGTAAACGATAACGCCCTTATAGCTGTCGTAGAACGAGTCGAAGATCAGCGCTTGAAGCGGCGCATCGGGGTCGCCCTGCGGTGCGGGAATGCCCGCCACCACGCGCTCGAGCACCTCCTCGATGCCGATGCCCTGCTTGGCCGAGATGCGCGGCGCATCCAGAGCCGGAATGCCGATAATATCCTCCACCTCGCGGCAGACGCGGTCGGGGTCCGCGGCGGGCAGATCAATTTTATTGATGACCGGCACAACCTCAAGGTCGTGCTCAATGGCGAGATAGGTATTGGCCAGCGTCTGCGCCTCAATGCCCTGTGAAGCATCGACGACGAGAATAGCCCCCTCGCAGGCGGCCAGCGAGCGGGAGACCTCATAGTTAAAGTCGACGTGTCCGGGCGTGTCGATCAGGTTAAAGGCGTAGGTTTTGCCGTCCTTCGCGCTATAATTGAGCCGCACCGCGCGCGACTTGATCGTGATGCCGCGCTCGCGCTCGATATCCATGTTGTCGAGCAGCTGCTCGGACATGTCGCGCAGCGCGACGGTGTTGGTTTTTTCGAGAATGCGGTCGGCCAGCGTGCTTTTGCCGTGGTCGATATGGGCGATGATACAGAAGTTTCGGATAAGCTTCTGAGCTTCGGTCATTGTGTAGTCTCCTTCGACTGATAATATCGTTTTTATTATAGCATGAGCGTCAGCGAATGATATAATCGCGCATCAAAAGGCGGTTACCGCGTTAGGGGGCGAGCCTTTGCGCATTTGGCATGAACGTAAGAGCATGCTATTGTTTGTGCATTACAGGCGGCGGGATGCTGTACGCTTCGCATGAGCGTCGGCAAACTATACCCCAGCACGCTCATAAGCGATAAGCAGTTTATGAGGATATCGCCCAGCCTACGCCATCTTTTTTATTGCAAAGCAGGCGCGCTCAAAAAATGGGAGGCCATTATTCCAGAGCTGTTCAAAATAAGCGGTCGGCATGCTGCGGTTATAATAAGCATTGTCCGAAACTGTTTGCTTGAGCGCATCGAACAGATAGATATTTTCTTCATCATAGCCGACAACGACGGCGTAATGCTGCCAGCTGCCGCCCTGCCCCATGAGAATAATGACCGGATCGCCCTGTGCGACGCGTGTCTTCAGTCGGGTTAGGTCGGATTGATACAATGCAATTTGATAGTGTGCGTCGTCAAAATAATCCAAAATGGCCTGAGGCAGCACATAACCCGAAGAAAGCTTGGCATCAAGCCGATTGTAAACGTCCTCTCCCGAACAATCCTGTCCGAAGTGACGCATCACAAAGGCCGACGCAAATCCGCCGCATTGATTGGTTCCTTGCGGTTCAAAATAGTTAGATGTCTCGATTAAATAAGAATCGGGAAAATTAGCCGCGATCGTATCCTTTTGAGGCAATGACTGCTTGAGCAGAACCGACGGCGTCAATCCCCAGGCGTTGCCCGCGAACAAGCGCGTTGTGAATATCAAAACAACGCCAAAAGCAATCGCGAGCAGCGTGAGCCTCCATCGCACAGGCCGCTTTGACAATTTTAGTCGGCAGTTGTTGGTCATCTCTACCGGAATCCCTTCTGCGCGTGCGTCTTTATAAGACGTGGCAAATAATTGCTTTGCGATTATTATACAATAAAATGCAAATAAAACGCAACGAAAAGCGTAAAAGAGCGTAGTTTTTAAAACAAATAAAATATTTATGTCAAAATACAGATAAAATGACAGTAGAGCTTGCATTTGGCTATTGTAAATGACAGGCCGACTTGCTATAATATTAAGGAATTAAACAAAATAATAGGGTTGAAGTTGTGCTCTATGCACATAAATTTAAGGGGGAGTATTTGTGAGAGGCGTCCATACATTTGTCAACGACATCCGAAGAAGCGTTTTTACCGAAATTGCCCGTCTGGCCTACGAGGGCGGCGACTATTCGCGCATTGCGGCGCTGCCTTTTAAAATTATTCCGGGCGAGGTGGCAGCCAACCGTGAGAACATCTTTTTAGAGCGCGCGATCGTTGCCGAGCGCTTAAGGCTTGCCATCGGTTTGCCGCTGCGCCCGGTGTCGGAGCATGCGCCGGTCAGTGACGGTGTCATCGAGAGCGCCATCGCCCAGAAATATTATGATCCGCCATTGGTCAACATCATTTCGTTTGCCTGCAACGCCTGCCCCACCAAGCAGGTGCGGGTCACCGACGCCTGTCAGGGCTGTATTGCCCACCCCTGCCGCGAGGTTTGCCCCAAGGACGCCGTTCAGACGGTCAAGGGCAACAAGAGTGTTATCGACCAGAACAAGTGCATTAAATGTGGCAAGTGCATTGAGCAATGCGCCTATAATGCTATTATTAAGATTGAGCGCCCTTGTGCCGCGGCCTGCGGCATGGACGCGATCGAGAGCGACGAGCTTGGACGCGCCAAAATTGACTATGATAAGTGCGTGAGCTGCGGTATGTGCCTTGTCAACTGTCCGTTTTCGGCCATCGCGGACAAGAGTCAGATCTTTCAGCTGATTCATGCTATTAAAGAGGGCGACGAGGTCATTGCGGCGGTAGCGCCGGCTTTTGTCGGGCAGTTCGGCGATAAGACCACCCCCCAGAAGCTGATGGCCGCGATGAAGGTGCTGGGCTTTGCCGATATGGCCGACGTCTCGGTCGGCGCCGACCTGTGCACCATTGAGGAGGCGCACGATTTTCTTGAGAAGGTGCCGGCCGAGCAGCCCTTTATGGCGACGAGCTGTTGCCCGTCGTGGAGCGTAATGGCCAAAAAGCTCTTCCCGGAATTTGCGCCCTATATCTCGATGGCGCTCACCCCGATGGTGCTGACGGCGCGCATGATTAAGAAAAAACGTCCCAACGCGCGCGTGGTGTTCATCGGCCCCTGCGCCGCGAAAAAGCTCGAGGCCTCGCGCCGCACCGTGCGCAGCGACGTGGACTTTGTGCTGACCTTTGAGGAGCTTCAAGGCATGTTTGACGCCAAGGGCATTGATCTTAATACGATTGAGCCGGTCGAGACCGAGGTGTTCGCCGAATCAACCGGCGCGGGGCGTGGCTTTGCTGTTTCGGGCGGCGTGGCGGGCGCTGTGACCCACGCGATTAAGAGCATCGACCCCGACCGCGAGGTGCTGACCGACTATGCCGACGGCCTGCGCGAATGCCGCAAAATGCTGATGCTTGCCCGTGCGGGCAAGCGCAACGGCTATCTGCTCGAGGGCATGGGCTGCCCCGGCGGCTGCGTGGCCGGCGCCGGCACGATTCAGCCCGTCTATAAGAGCGCGGCGAATGTCTCGCGCTATCAGGGCACGGCGGCCGAGCATAACTCGGTTAATTCGCCCTACGCGGCGCAGCTGCATGAGCTCGAGGACTAAAACCATACGGGGGATATAAGCAAAGCGCTTATGTCCCCCGCTTTTCTTTTGAAATAAAGCTACGGCACAGATTGCAAAAGCGGCGAATCTCCCCTATAATACAGTTTATAATACCATGCGGAAAGGGCTTTAGGAGGATTGTTTATGGATTACGCACAGGAATCGCTCAAGCTGCATTATGCGTTGCGCGGCAAGATTGAAACGGTGTCTAAGGTTGCCGTCACCGGCAAGGAGGAGCTGTCGCTCGCCTACACCCCCGGCGTCGCTACCCCGTGCCTTGAGATACAAAAGGACCCCAATAAGAGCTACGAGCTGACCGGACGCTGGAACACGGTCGCGGTTGTCACCGATGGCACGGCGGTGCTGGGTCTGGGCGACATCGGTCCCGAGGCGGGCATGCCGGTTATGGAGGGCAAATGCGTGCTCTTTAAAACCTTTGGCGGCGTTGATGCCGTGCCGCTGTGCATCCGCTCGCAAAAGGTGGAGGATATTGTCAACACCGTCGCGCTTTTAGCGGGCAGCTTTGGCGGCGTCAACCTTGAGGATATTTCCGCGCCCCGCTGCTTTGAGATCGAGCGCCAATTAAAGGCGCGCTGCGATATCCCGATCTTCCACGACGACCAGCACGGCACCGCTGTGGTGACGCTGGCCGCGTTGATCAACGCGCTCAAGCTGACCGGCAGAAACATGCAGGATATCAGCGTTGTCACAAGCGGCGCGGGCGCGGCGGGCATCGCGATCATCAAGCTGCTGATGGCGATGGGCCTCAAGGACGTCGTCATGTGTGACCGCCAAGGCGCTATTTACGAAGGCCGTGATAACCTCAACAGTGAGAAGCAGGAGATGGCTAAAATTTCGAACAAGCTGGGTAAGCGCGGCACGCTGGCCGAGGTCCTGCGCGGTGCCGATGTGTTCATCGGCGTCTCAGCCCCCGGCACCGTCACCGGCGAGATGGTGCGCACCATGGCCGATAAGGCCATCCTCTTCCCGATGGCAAACCCCACGCCTGAAATTATGCCGGACGAGGCGCTTGCCGCGGGCGCTGCGGTGGTTGGCACCGGACGCTCCGACTTTGCAAACCAGATCAATAACGTGCTGGCCTTCCCGGCCATTTTCCGCGGTGCGTTCGATGTGCGCGCCAGCGACATCAACGACGAGATGAAGATTGCCGCCGCGTATGCGCTGGCCGGCCTTGTCTCGGATGAAGACCTGTCGGCCGAGTACATTATCCCCGCGCCGTTTGACCCGCGCGTCAGAGACGCGGTCGCGACGGCGGTTGCCGAGGCTGCGCGCAAGAGCGGCGTCGCGAGAATCTGACCTGGATAAAATGCTGCGGATGGCCTTGAGCCGTCCGCGGCATTTTGCTGCGTCCGCGCGCCCGGTTGCCCAATACGGCATTCGCTTTTCGGTGTGTTTAGTATGACAAAAGCAGCCCGTTTTTTGGCATACTTTCTGTTGCACAAAGAGAAAAAAGCGGTGGTCAGGTTGTGTTGGCGCCAAAGAGGTGTATAATAA
>DALYYK010000025.1:0-5165 GCA_031983305.1 Candidatus Fimivivens sp.
TTCTCAAGTAATTCTTGCTGAAAGTCGGCCCGGCGCTCGCGCGCCAGCAGCATCTCTTCTAGCTGTATTCCCACGTTTTATCCTCCCGGATTTTCTATATCGCACTCCTTATCTTAACGTCTGGCGCTGTCGCCGTCAAGGCGCGCGGCGCGTAAAACCGATTAAATCCGCGTTATCGGCGCATTTTCATCTTCAAATCAAACAGTTTTGAATTTTTAAAAAAAGGTCTTGCAAAATAAAAAGTAATATGCTATTATCACAGCAATCAATATCACGAAACCTTTGATGCGGAGATCAAACCGTGAAATGCGCCTACAGAGAGCGGGGGAGGCTGAGAGCCCCGCGGAGAGCAGCATGGCAAATGGACCGCTGAGGGCAAGGTGAAAGGGCTGCTTTTTGCGAGCGCCTGAGTATCCGAGACGCAGAGCCGGCGTTATCGGCTGGAAATGTGTTGGCATTTCTGTTAAGTGAGCGGGTCTGCATTTGCAGGCCAATTAAGGTGGTACCGCAGATTTTTTAATCTGTCCTTAAACCAAGGGGTTTAAGGGCGGATTTTTTGTTTTGTGGACCAAAAGGCAGCAACACCGTGGCGCGCGCACCAACAGGCTGCGCCCTGTCTGAATATCAGAAAGGGAGAGCGTATTATGGCTAAGAAAATTCCGCACCGACTCTATTTAACCGAGGATCAGATGCCAAAGCAGTGGTATAACCTGAGGGCCGATATGAAGGAACAACCGGCCCCGCTGCTGAATCCCGGAACACATCAACCGGTCAAGGTCGAGGAACTTTATCCGGTATTCTGCGAAAAGCTCGCGCAGCAGGAGCTGGACGGCGTCACCCGGTACATTGATATTCCCGAAGAGGTTCAGGACTTCTATAAAATGTACCGTCCGTCCCCGTTGATCCGCGCCTACAATCTCGAAAAAGCGCTGGGCACCCCGGCCAAAATTTATTATAAGTTCGAGGGCAACAACACCTCCGGCAGCCATAAGCTGAATTCCGCGGTGGCGCAGGCCTATTACGCCAGGGAGCAGGGCTTGGCCGGACTGACGACCGAAACGGGAGCCGGACAGTGGGGAACCGCCTTGTCGGAGGCCTGCGCCTACTATAACCTGCCGCTGACCGTCTACATGGTGAAGGTTTCGTACGAGCAAAAGCCGTTTCGCCAGTCGGTGATGCGAACCTTCGACGCGGATATCATCCCCAGCCCGAGCAACACCACTGAGGTTGGCAGAATGATTCTGTCAAAGGATCCAAGTACTGGCGGGAGCCTTGGCTGCGCCATCTCGGAGGCGGTGGAAAAGGCTGTCACCACCCCCAATACCCGCTACGTTCTGGGGTCGGTGCTAAATCAGGTCCTGCTGCACCAGTCCATCATCGGTTTAGAGTCAAAGCTGGCAATGGAAATACTCGATGAATACCCCGATATCGTCATCGGCTGCGCGGGCGGCGGCTCAAATCTCGGCGGCTTAATCGCGCCCTTCATGCAGGATAAACTGCTGGGTAAAACCAGCCCCCGAATTGTGGCAGTTGAGCCGGCCTCCTGCCCGTCCTTTACAAGGGGCAGGTACGCTTATGATTTCTGCGATACCGGCAGGGTCACGCCGCTTGCCAAAATGTATACGCTCGGCAGCGGCTTCATGCCCTCCGCCAACCATGCCGGTGGGCTGAGATACCACGGGATGTCCCCGATTCTGTCAAAGCTGTACCATGACGGCTATATGGAGGCCGTTGCCGTCGAGCAGACCAAGGTTTTTGAAGCGGCGGTGCTCTTCGCAAAGCAGGAGACGATTCTCCCCGCGCCCGAATCCGCCCATGCGATTTACGGCGCCATCAGCGAAGCGTTAAAATGCAAGGAAAGCGGGGAGGCAAAGACCATTCTCTTTGGCCTCACCGGAACCGGATACTTTGACATGACCGCCTACAACGCTTACCTAAGCGGCGCCATGTCCGACTATATTCCGACCGATGCCGATCTTCAAAAGGGCTTCGACGAGATGCCCGTCGTGAACGAGGCATCGAGATAGCGACTTATTACACGACAGATATAAAGGAGAAATTATGATGAAAAAGCTTTTCACACTCGCCATAGCCGTGCTGATGGCCGTCATGACCGGCTGCGCCGCGTCTTCTTCCGTTGCCCCGTCCTCCGAAGCCGCCCCTTCCGGCAGCGTCAACGAAGCAAAGCCGGTCGTCATCGGCATCGTCCAGCCGATGGAGCACCCGTCGCTTAACCAGATTCGCGAAACCATCCTCGAGGAATTTGACGCGCTCGGGCTGACCGGCTCGATCAGGGTCGAGTACCGCAACGCCAACGGTGACGCTTCGATGCTGCCGACCATCATGAGTGAGCTCATCGGCGGCGGTGTGGATATCCTCGTCCCGATCGGCACCGGCCCCGCGCAGGCCGCGGCCGCCGCGACCGACACGCTGCCCATCATTTTCTCGGCCGTCTCAAGCCCGGTGGAAGCAGGGCTGGTCACCGCGTTTGATGAGACGACCGGTAACATCACCGGTGTGTCTAATGCCATCGCGATTGAGGATATCTTCGCGCTCGCCAAAACGCTGACCCCCGATGTCAAGACCTTCGGTTTTGTCTACACCACGAGCGAGGTTAACTCGATGGTCGGCGTCCAGCGCGCCCGCGCCTACTGTGACGCCAACGGCATCCCCTATAAAGAGGCCGCCATCACCGGTGTGAGTGAGCTTCAATCGGCGGCGCAGTCGCTGGTCGGCCAGGTCGACGCCTTCTTTACCCCTAACGATAACACCATTGCCTCGGCTATTTCGATCTACATGCAGGTGGCGGAGGACGCGGGTATACCGGTCTATGTCGGAGCCGATTCAATGGTCGCCGACGGCGGCCTTGCGACGGTCGGCATCGACTACACCGTGCTCGGGCGGCAGAGCGCCCAGATGGTTGCGCGCATCTTAAACGGTGAAAGCATTGCAGACAACCCCGTCGAGCAGGTTAAGGAGTATGCCAAGATGATCAACATGGTCACCGCCAACAATCTTGGCGTTACGATACCCGACGCGCTCAAGGACAGCTTTGTGATCGTTAAGGAATAACGTTACGCAAAAATAAGAAGCGCCGTCGCATAGCCTGCGGCGGCGCTTTGGCATCTAAAAAACCGCGCGCCCTCCCTGTTGGGAGAAAGCGTGCGGTTTTTTTATGCCCGTCGGGTTCGGTGCCGCGTGCGGCGCTATCCGAAGCGCACTTGGGCCAACGCCTTCGCTTACCGGAACGTCTCCTGCGCGTACCGCGTCAGCTCCTCTCGGAAATCGGGGTGCGCGATCGCAATCATCTGCTCCGCACGCTCGCGCAGCGACAGGCCCGAAAGCTTTGCGACGCCATACTCGGTCGCCACATATTGAATCAGACTGCGCGGCGCTGAGATCACGCTGCCGCCCGAAATGAACGGCAGAATATTCGATTTAAGCGTACCGTCCTTGTTTTGGCGGGCCGAGGTCAGGCAGATAAAACCCTTGCCGCCCTCAGAGCGAAACGCGCCTTCGAGAAAGTCGAGCTGCCCGCCGGTGCCCGAAAGCTGCCGACTTCCGCTCGATTCGGCATTCTCCTGACCCATGAGGTCAAGCTCAACGCCGCCGTTGATGCTGATGACATTTTTCATCTGGCTGATGCGCTCGGGCGAATGCACGTAGTCGACGTCGCTCGGGCGGAACAGACCCGGCTCTTGCCGCAGCCAATCGTAGAACTCGGGCGAGCCCATCGCAAGGTTCCAAACCGAATAGCCGGTAGAAACTTCTTTGCGCTTGTTTGTCAGCTTTCCGGCACGATAGAGCTGCATGAACGCGTCGCTGATGGTGCCGGTGTGGCAGCCCAGATCCTTGAGATCCGATTCTGCGAGAATCTTCGCAACGGTAAACGGCACACCGCCCACGCCCAGCGACAGCACCGCGCCGTCGGGAATTTCCTTGACGACATGATTGGCAATCGTGATGTCAATCGACGAGGATTCCTGATATGTACGCAGCGGTAGCGGCTCGTGCTCACCCTCTACGATGAAATCGGCCTCCGACAGATGGACGCGGTGCGAGCCGTCCACGCCTTGAAGCGTGGGCAGGTGCTCGTTGATTTCAAACACAACGGTGCGCGCGTTCTCAAAAATCGTGCGCCAGGCATAATTTGAAATGCCAAGCCCGCAGTAACCGTTGTCGTCGGGCGTCGAAACGGGGACGAACGCGACGTCGACGCGGATATGCTTGCGGTAAAGCTCGGGCAAAAACCGCAGAATCATCGGAATAAACTGGCACAGCCCACGGCTTTGCAGCTTGCGCTCATAATCGCCGATATGCCAGCTATAGTAAGAAAAGGACGTCTGCTCAGGGTCGCACTCGACGACCTCAATGCGCGGGCGTATCACCAATCCGCCCCGGATCTTGACGTCCTGCAGCTCGCCTTTTCGGGCGGCAAGGGCTTTATCCATCAATTCCGGAAAGCCCGCGCCAAAGCCGTAATCCACCCAGTCCCCTGACCGGACAGCTTTCGCGGCGGCAACTTCTGGCGTTACAATTTTACTTCTGTAATCACTTAACATATTTTTTCTCCTTATTTTAATTTTGCCTGAGTCCGGGAATGGATAAATTAAGCAAGAGAAATATGGACGGCTATTGCTAAAAATTTAACCATTGATGTATATTGATTATACTCTATGCTATGGATATAAATCAATAGCAAATCAGGATATCTATGGCAATGATTCGCCTTAATTGTGCCGGACAGGCCTATAAAATACGCAGAAATCGTTTTGTGATCTTGTGTTGGGGATACTGCATGGATGAAAAAACAAATGCCGCTTAAAGCGGCATTTGTTCTGCGTCAATTATTAAAATATGGCCGCTTTATCGACGGCCTGTGTCGGGCTATCCCGGTCACAAGCTACACATTAAATCTGAACAGCACGACGTCGCCGTCCTGAAAGACATATTCCTTGCCCTCAGAGCGGTAGATGCCCTTCTCCTTGGCGGCGGCGATCGAACCGCAGGCGATCAAATCGTCAAATGAAACGACCTCGGCGCGGATAAAGCCGCGTTCAAAATCCGAGTGAATTTTGCCCGCCGCCTGCGGGGCCTTGGTGCCCTTTTGAATCGTCCAGGCGCGCACCTCCGGCTCACCGGCCGTGAGGTAGGAGATCAACCCC
>DALYYK010000025.1:5175-13529 GCA_031983305.1 Candidatus Fimivivens sp.
ACCCCAGCAGGTCGTAGCCCGCGGTGATCAGCCGGTCAAGCCCCGACGCCTGAAGCCCCAGCTCCTCAAGGAACATCTGCTTGTCGGCGTCGTCGAGCTCGGCAATCTCTTCCTCTATTTTAGCGCAGATCGGAATGACCTGTGCGTGCTCGCTTTTGGCAATCTCGCACACCTTCTGGTAATAGGCGTTGTAACCTTCGGCGGCGTTTGTCAGATCGGCCTCGCTCAAATTGGCGGCGTAGATCACCGGTTTTGAAGAAAGCAGCGGCGCGTCGTGCAAGAGCTCCCGCTCTTCGTCGGTTACGCTCATGCTGCGGGCCGACTGGCCCTCTGACAGATGGGCGTGCAGGCGTTCAAGCAGCTCGGCCTCAGCCAGATATTTTTTATCGCCCTTTGCGGCTTTTTTAGCGCGGTCGATGCGCCGTTCGACCATTTCGATGTCCGAAAAGACCAGCTCAAGGTTGATGGTCTCAATATCGCGCTGAGGATCAATCTCGCCGTCGACATGCACAATCTCACCGTCGTCAAAGCAGCGCACCACATGGATGATGGCGTCCACCTCGCGGATATGCGAAAGAAATTTGTTGCCCAGCCCCTCGCCCTTTGAGGCGCCGCGCACCAGCCCAGCGATATCGACAAACTCAATGACGGCGGGGGTGATCTTTTTGGGGTTATACATCTCGGCAAGCTTAGAGAGCCGTTTGTCCGGCACGGCCACAACGCCGACGTTTGGCTCAATGGTGCAAAATGGGTAGTTGGCCGACTGCGCGCCGGCATTGGTTATCGCATTAAACAGCGTCGATTTTCCGACATTGGGAAGCCCCACGATGCCAAGCTTCATACTATGATAAACTCCGTTTCATGATGGATTTTTATAAGCACTCGTTTCAAACACATATTGTAGCACGAGTTTTAAATTTTCGCAACAAATCGCGCAATTTGTCCCTGTTGCAGCGAAGTATTGACGACAGGAATCAGATAAAGCCTTCGAGTGTAAAACTCAAAGGCCTTTAATCATTCTTTAGAGAAGAAATAACACCGTCAAGAATATTGAGCGCTTGCTTTCTGCGGGTAACATCAAGCGCTTCTAACTTTTTCAGTATATCATTGCTTTTGGGGTTCGTGGCCTACAACCAGACTATCTTGAAGAACATCATCAGCCGGGGCGAAACGTCTCAGCTTGCAAATTTTGTCGCCGCGTTCAATATCTGCTGCTGATACCGATTCTCTCCGAGCACTCTTTAAGGCTCCAACCAGCTTTGGCTCTATACGATTTTAGCTTCTTACCAAGGCTTTTGAATCCAATATCAGCACCCCACATCTATTCGGGGATAGCATCTACAAATAGAATACACATTATACAAAAAGGCAAAAATCATCTATTTATAGAAAAACCTCCAAATAGGGGTTATGTTTGATGAAAATGTATGTAAAATTGGAGCTGGAAACGCCAATTTTCAGTATAAAAAAAGAGAAGCATGGTAAAGTCGATGGCATTGTCAGAAAAGTGGATGGCCTTGGTCGGATCGTTCTGCCAACCGAAACAAGAAAGCATTGAAGAAAAGGACAGCCTTGAAATCCTTTTAGAGAAGGACAATAGACAAATTATTTTACAAAAGGCATTAGAAATGTGTGTCAAATGTCAGATAACAGATAACTTAAAGGGGATTAAATCGGGCGTATCTATCTGTGATAGCTGTATTGCTCAACTAAATAACTTCAAACAAGGATGGTCCAGTGATAAAAAAAGGCAGAGTCCCCGTGGCTGCTTTCGCAGCCGTTTGGACCCTGCCTTTTGCCGTATTGTCTAACAGAACAGAAATGTAGAATGAATGGGGTTGTTTTAGATTTTAAAACGCCGCCTATCGGCAATGCGCTCAAAATATCTACAACATTATTTGGGTAATCAGAACAGGGAGAGAACGCTGCTGATGCCGATAACCAAAGAGATTATCGCCACGCAGGAGCCGAGAACGATTTGCAGGGGGGTGTTGGTATACTGGCCAAGCACGCGCTTGCGGCTCGTGATATAAACCAGTGCGATGACGATAATCGGCAGGAAGATGCCGTTGACGGCCTGCGCTGTCATAATGATGACCAGTGGGTTAAATCCTGTTGCCGCAACAAAGATGCCGAATACCACAACGAGAATATTTGTCCAGAAGAAGCGCTTGTCGCTCTTATCCATTTTCCAGCCGAACAGGCCCGCCAGCACGTAAGAGACGCCAAGCGGTGTGATAACGGCCGAAGAAACGCCGGCCGCAATCAGGCCAAGGCTTAAAAACGGTACCGCGAAATCGCCGAGCAGCGGTTTGAGCTGCACCGCCATGTCGGCGGCGGACTTGACGTCCATACCGAACATCACGGTTCCCGCCGTGATCATAACCGCGCCGGTAATGATGCCGCCGATGATCATCGAAACGGTTACGTCAAACTTAGCAAGCGGCAGCATTGAAGGATCCTTCCAAGTCTTGCGCGCGCTGGTTGCGTGGATGAACATATTGTAAGGAACGACGGTTGTGCCGATCAGCGAGACGCAGGTCATGATCGAGCCCGCGGGCGCAACAGGAACCATGCCGCTGAAAATAGCGCCGAGGTTGGGCTTGACGATAATCATCGTGATCACAAAGACGATCGCCATGATCGAGACGCAGATGCTCAAAAGCTTCTCAAGCGATTTGATCGCGTCGCCGATATTGATAAGCACAAGAATACATACGCCCCAGATGGGTGCGATAATATTCGATTTAACGCCGGTGATGGCGGACAGGCCGACCGCCGTACCGGTGAGATCGCCGCCCATGTAAGCCACGCCGCCGAGAGTGATTGCAGAAGCGACCAAAACGATCATGAGCCATTTGAACGCCGGACGGTCAGACAACTCTTGAACCAATCCCTCGGCAAGCCCGGTCTGGGTGACAATGCCCAGACGCGCGGCCATTTCCTGCATGACGATGACCGCGATAACCGAGAAGATAACGGTCCAAAACAGCGCGTAGCCATAGGCGGCGCCGGCCTTGGTTGCGCTTGTAATGGTTCCCGGGCCGATAAACGAGCCGACCACCAATATGCCGGGGCCAATCGCTTTGATCTTGTCCTTCAATGTGTACTGCTTTACCATAAACATCCTCCTTCTATTTGCGTGCTGATCCAATTAACAATGCTCCGGTTACTCGTTACAACATTCATTCTTAAATTCTGTGTCACGCTGTCAGAAACTTCTAGGGCGCGCAGGTTGGTGCAGGATAGTAGTATTGTTTTGGACGACTTTAAAATATCGTCCTTGTGCGATGTGATAAAGGCTTCAATCTCTTGTGGCGTCACCTGTGCGGTTTGCGGGTCGGCCCGAATACCCAGCCCGGCTGAAAAAGCGACCTCGATATTAAACTCCGCCAGGCTCGCGACCATAAAACGGTTGACCGCTTCGGTGTAGGGGGTCAGCAGCGCCACCGGGCCTTCTAAGGCTTGCAGCTCGCGCAGAACCGCCTCAAACGCCGTGATGGCCGGGCAGCCAAACGCGTCGGACATCAGGCGGTTAATGCGCCCCAGCCCCGCCGCGCCATACACCGCCGAAGCGGAGGTGCATCCGAAAATGGCGGCGTCAAAGCAGGTGATGCCTTGCAGCGTTTTAATGCCCGCCGGCAGCGCCTCGTCGACCATCCGCTTTTCGGCGTCCTCACCCACCTCGTCGAGCCACAGGCGCGTCGTATGTACCACAAAATCCGGCGGCAGGCAGCGCTTTAGGTCTGTTTCCAATGTGCTGTCGGTGTGGGGGAGCAAAAGTGCGATTCTTTTAGCCACGTTTTCACCCAATCTGCAATTTATTTGATAATGCCAAATTTTACGCCGAAATATGATCTTACCAAAAAGTTCATTAAAGCATGTAGATTCTTTAATCGCTCAATGCTATACTATATAGGAATAGAAGGGAAAGGGGACTGCCGTTCAATGGAGCAAACCAAGCGGGGAAAGGTGATCCAGTCGGTGCAGCGGGCGATCGATATCCTCAATTGCTTTGACGATGCCGCGGCCGAGCTGTCCTTGAGCCAGATTAGCGACATGCTCGCGCTCAATAAAAGTACCGTCCACGGAATACTCGCCACCCTTTGCGCCAACGGCTTTATGCAGCAGGCCCCGTCGGGGAAATACCGAATCGGCCATACCCTGATTCATAAATTCCGCCTCGCCCCAGAGGGATATCGGGCGATATTTCTCGAAGAAGCCAAGCCGCAGATGGTGCGTATTGCAAACGAATATAAGATGAACAGCAGTCTGTTTGTCCTTGAAAATAACACGCTTCAGCTGCTCAACAGAACGCTGCCCGCCAACGCGGCCTATACGATCAACCCCATCTCGAACGACCATTCCGAACCGTTGTACTGCACCGCCTCGGGCAGAATCCGTCTGGCCTATATGAGCGCTGCCGAGCTTGAGCAATATTTTGCGCATACCCAGCTTGAGCAGCTCTCGATTTTTACGCCGACCACCAGAGAGGCGGTGCTCGCGGGGCTTGAGGAGGTCAGGGCCAACGGCTATTCGTTTGAAAACGAGGAGCTCGGCGAGGGCGTTTCAGCCATTTCGGTGCCGATTTTAGATCACTCAGGCAACCTGTTTGGCACGCTGAGCGCGACGGGCATCGCGTTTCACATCTCTCGGAGAAAGGTTGAGCTGATTGCCGACCTGAAAAATACTGTTAAAAAATTGACCCGCAAGCTGTTTTAAAAATCCCTGCTTCTTAAAAACGGTTTTCTGTTTTAAGAAGCGGGGATTTTTTCTGTGCTGCGCCAATTATGCCTAAAGCTGAACGACTAAGATTGGCGGATTTAAGACGCTAAAGCAAGGGGCGACCGTTGCCTTGAAGCCGACGCAACGCCACAAGCTTAACTGCTTGGCGCGTCGGGGGGTCAGAACACGCTCAAATCCAACACTGAGGAGAGGTATTCGAGCGCCTTAATGCCGCAAAGGCTGTTGCCCTTGGCGTCTAGCCCCGGCGAAAAGACACCGATGCCCATTCTGGATGGAACAGCCGCCATAATGCCGCCGCCGACGCCGCTCTTAGCCGGAATGCCGACACGCAGCGCAAATTCGCCCGAAGCGTCGTACATGCCGCAGGTCGTCATCAGCGAGCGGATGACCTTGACATAAAACGGCTCGATAATCACCTTTTGGTTGTTGGGGCATTTGCCGTTGCCGGCCAACACCGCGCCGAGATAGCTGATTTCTTCACAGCTGGTCAGCAGCGAGCAGGCCTTAAAATAGACCTCGAGATGCGCGTTAACATCGCCGTCAAAAATGTGTGTGGAGTGCATCATGTAGGCCAGCGCGCGGTTGCGGTCACCCGTCCGGTTCTCCGACTCATAGACGTCCCGGTCATAGGTCAGCTCGGGGTTGCCAAGCAGCAGCCGAGCCACGTTTAAGATGCGCTCAAACCGCTCCTCGGCGTTGTTGCCCTCGATGCAGGAGGTCACCGCGATGGCCCCTGCGTTGATCATGGGATTCAGCGGCTTGCTGGTGACCGATTCGAGCCGGATAATCGAATTGAAGGGGTCGCCGGTCGGCTCCATCCCCACGCGGGAAAAGACCTCTTCAAAGCCGGCGTCGGAGAGCGCTGTTGCCAGCAAAATGACCTTGGCAATGCTCTGAAGCGTAAAGCGGTTTTTACTGTCCCCAGCAGCGTAGCGCTTACCTGAAAGATCGGTGATGCAAACCGCAAGCTGGTGCGCGTCTTTTTTGGCAAGCTCGGGGATGTAGTCTGCCACACGCCCCTGCCCCAGCCATCTGGCCGCGTGATCATGGGCTTCCTGCGCAATGTGGCGCATAATAAAAGTCCTCCTCGCGTTCGCCCAGGCATTGCCTTATGGGCGAACAGCCTATCTATTTCTTTTGCTCAAGCATATGCTGCGCCATACCGTTCATGATATACAGCGCCATCCAGCAGGCGCCGTGGCTCGAGATGCCATGCAGGTCGTCGGGCGGGTAGATCTCCATAAAATCAAAGCCTTTTGCGCCCGCAAGGCCGCATTCGTGCAGCATCTCGGCCAGCTCGTAGGAGGAGAGCCCGCACAGGTCGGCCGGGCCGCCCGGATTGTGCGCAATGTCCAGCGCATCGCTGCAAACCGAGACATAGAACGCGCGGGTGCCGTTGGTCGCAATCTCGATCGCTTTTTTGATGCTTTCCATAAAGCCGTTGCGCTTGACCTCGAAGCTTGTGATGACCGAAGCGCCGTACTTTGCCGCCTCTTTGAGTGCGCCATAGTTGTTTCTCGGGCCTCTGATGCCGACGCTGACGAGGTTTTTGGGGTCAAAGCCCTTGACGTCGTACAGACGGTGGAAGGGGGAGCAGCGCCCGAACTTCTGGTCGCCAAAGCTGTCCATATTATCCATGTGCGCGTCAAAGTGGATGATGCCGATGTTGCCGTCATACTTTTCGGCAAAGGCCTCGATAAGCGGATAGCTCAGTGAGTGATCGCCGCCGAAGGTGATCGGAATACCGCCGTGCGTCATGGCGTTGCGCATATAGTTGCGCACGCTCTCAAACGTGAATTCGGTGTCGCCGTTACGAACGGCCATGTCACCGAAATCGGTGCCCGAGAAATGGTCGAAAAGGTCAAAATTGTACTCGGGCAGGTAGCCGCCGTACCGCTCAGAGGCTTTGCGAATCGTCTTGGTCGCGTTTTCGACGCCGGTAAAGCCGCCGTAGGTGCAAACGCCCTCCCACGGTGCGCCCATGATCACAAAATCGTGTCCCTTGAGGTCATCGGTGGTTTTCGAGACAGGCAGCCCGAGAAAGGACGGCACCCCCGAAAAGACCTCGGGATGCGCGTAGGACGGGACATAACATACGGGTTTGTTCTGCATGAAAATTCCTCCTAAAACTAAAGAAATTGTTTGACAATGTCATATGTATTTTGGTATTATGATGATATCACAGAATAAACAGTGAAACAAGCGGTGTATTTTCACGATATTTCTGCTGTATTTTCGTATTTTTAAACATATGTTTGATAATGTCGAACATTTTTGATGTGAATCAGGGTTGCGGGTTCAATCTGCCGCCGCATAAACTGCGGGTTTACCGACGCTTTATGAAAAAATAAAGATTTGTGAAAGGGGTACAGCATGTATAATTTTGATGAAATAATCGACCGGAGAGGTACAAGCCAGAAGTGGGATGCTCCACCCTACCCAGTGGGGAACGTCGAGCCGCTGCCGATGTGGATTGCCGACATGGACTTTGCCACGCCCGATTGCGTCGTCGACGCCATCAAAGCCAGGCTGGAACACCCGATTATGGGTTATTTTGAGCCGGAGCCCCGCTTTTACGACTGTATCGCACGCTGGAGCGCGCGGTATAGGGGCGTTACCGGCGTTTTGCCGCAGCAGATTCTTTATCAGAATTCCGCTGTGGGGGCTATTGTCAGCGCAATCAGACTTTTTAGCGCGCCGGGGCAGGGCGTTCTCGTACATATTCCGCATTACACCGGCTTTGGGTATGCGCTGGCCGACAACGACCGCAAGCTGATCGGCTCGCCGCTTGTGCCAGATGAACAGGGTATTTTCCGAATGGATTTTGCCGACATGGAGCAGAAAATCAAGGCGTATAATATCGGCTGTATGATTCTTTGTTCGCCCCACAACCCGACGGGGCGGGTTTGGACCGAGGCGGAGCTGCGGCAGGCGGCGGACCTCTGCGTGCGGTACGGCGTTAAAATCATCTCGGACGAGGTTTGGTCGGATTTTGTGTTTGATTCAAATAAGCACGTCCCGACGCCGCTTGTTTCAGACTATGCCAGAAAAAACACCGTCTCGCTTTACGGTGCGGCCAAGACCTTTAATCTGGCGGGACTGCGCACCTCCTATTCTATCTGTTATGACACGGCGCTGGCCGACGTGTATAAGAAAATGTGCGTCTCGACGCACTATAACGGGCCCAATGTGCTGTCGGTCGCCGCGATGATCGGCGCGTACAGCGACGGCGACCGCTACGTCGAAGAACTGTTGGGATACATCCGCGAGAATATGATTTTTGCCGACCGCTTTATCAAAGAGCGGGTGCCCGCGCTCAAAAGCTATCTGCCCGAGGGCACCTATACGCTGTGGCTCCAGTTTGAGAACACCGGCCGCAGCGACGAAGAAAACATGCTGCGTATGAGTCGCCTGGGGCTGGTCGGCGACCCCGCTCATAAATACAGCGCGTCGGGCTATTTCAGACTTAATGTCGCCTGTCCGAGAAGCCGGCTGGAGGCGGCGCTGAATCTGATTAAAACAGCGCTGAGTGATTAAATTCCCGCGGCTGCCGCGCGGGCGACGGCTTACCGTTTGTTTGCTGCCGCAGCCTGATATCCCCCTGTTTT
>DALYYK010000026.1:0-13208 GCA_031983305.1 Candidatus Fimivivens sp.
TACGACTGGCCGTCCCTTCAGGTCCGGGCGAAAAACGGTTTCGCAGGAAGCATAGAAAGAGTTCACATCACATAGTGCAAACATATTCAGCTCGCAGATTTTACGATATAGGTCACAACGCCGAAAACTTCCAGATTGCCTTCACTACCGATCAGAATTGGCTTGTAGGCGGGATTTTCAGGCTTGAGCATAACAACGGGCTGCAGCTGTAGGCGTTTAACTGTGAATTCACCGTCGACGGCTGCAATGACGATATTGCCATGCTCAGCTTTGCGGGAGCTATCTACGACCAGTAAATCACCTTCGCCAATTCCAGCTTCAACCATTGAGTCACTGCTGGATTTAACGAAGTAGGTCGCACTTGGGTGCTGGATCATGAGTTCATTCAGATCGATACGACGCTCAATGTAGTCCTGTGCAGGGCTAGGAAAACCACAGGGAACAAGGGTACTGAACATAGGCAATGCCACGATCTGGCATTGCTCGATAGGTGTGAAAAACTTCATTATGATCACCGTCAATGTATACTGTATTTATATACAGTATTGTATGTCGGTAACAGAGATCAAGGGGGAATTATGAATACTCTGGTACGGGTGTAGGGCGAGAATAACATTTCTAAAAATTTTGGTGATGTTAATCTGTCTGGATTTTGAGAGAACAATACCCTCAGAAAGAGAGTAATCGAAGATATCCGCTCGGGCCAGATCCCGGGGTCTGTATATTCTCTTCCTGGTGCGTTCTTTTTTCAGTGAACTGAAGAACGATTCGGCCACCGCTATCAGAAGGCGGGCAGGGGATCCAGCAGGCGTGGCAGATGAAGCGCGAGATGCTCTCGCCGCGCTACACGACCCGATGGTCAGATCTGCCGATTATTAAAGGTAAGTGACCAGGCGTAAAGGTGGCCTGACATAGCCCCTGTTTCAGCAGGATCCGGATTAGCAATGAAACAGCGCGCATATGGGCACATTTTGCATATGGGCAAGCTTTAAGACCGGGTAATGCGTTAAGATTGGCGAAAGATAGAAAAGCTAAGGTGTGGAGCAGGTATGGAAGGTAAGAAACTCACTCTGAATGATATTGCAAAACTGAGTGGCGTAAGTAAATCCACGGTTTCACTTGTCATCAATAACAGCCCTAAAGTCAAAAAATCCACGCTTGACCACGTCCAGTCCGTTATCCAACAGTATGGTTTCACGCCTTCAAAAGCCGCGCAGTCTCTGCGCGGCCAGCGTGAAAAAATCATCGGTATCATTGTGACACGCCTCGATTCGGCTTCAGAGAACCAGGCCGTCCAGACCATTTTGCCTCACGTTTATCAGCATGGATATGATGCGCTGATTATGGAAACGTTGCTACAACCGGAACGGCTTGAAGAACACCTGAAGGTACTGGAAAACCGGCAGGTTGAAGGCGTCATTGTTTTTGGTTTCACCGGGATCGCGAGCCCCATGCTCAGACAGTGGAAAGGCAGAGTGGTACTTATCGAAAGCGAACTCTCTGGATTTCCCCGAATTCGTTATGATGGCGCTGGCGCGGTGCGAATGCTGATGCAGCGTATGGTGCACAACGGCGCTGAGAACATGAGTTTTATTGGCGTCGCGGAGAAAGATAAAACCACAGGTAGCGAACGTTACCAGGCCTATCTACAGGGATGTGAACAGTTCGGTTTTACCCCCCGCGCAGCCCTGGGAAATTTAACCTATCAGAGCGGCTATCAACTGGCGGCGGAGATCGTGAATGCAGACACTCGCGCACTGATCTGCGCGACGGATACCATCGCCCTCGGCGCGATCAAATTTATACGTGAAAAGCGTTTTAATCTTGAGATAGGCAGTATCGGGAGCATTCCGCTGCTGAGCTTTTTATTTCCAGAGGTCATGTCAGTCAGGCTGGGCTATCCGGATGCGGGTCGCGAGGCCATACAGCTCCTGATCGCTCTGTTAAACGGGAATGTCGAAAAGAAAAAAATTGTCATTCCCTGTCAGTTTGTTGTCTAGTGAACGTAGTGATTACCGACGTGTATCATCAAATAGACGTCGGCATTACTCTTTGTGAAAGCGGGTTATTTTATCCACCACATGCATTCATAAGGACGCAGTGAATCTACGCTATTCTGAGTGCTATCATAATTACCGTACAGTAGACGCCAGCGTTCTTCCTCGCCAAAATAGTCATCAATTGCGACTGTATCAGGTGTGAGATTAGCCAGTACCAATAAGCTATTATCTTTATCCTCTCGTTTATAGCACCAGATGCGCTCACTCAGCGGATCCATATCGGTATAATCGCCAAGCGTCAATACAGGCAGGCTTTTTCGCAGCGCAATTAAACGGCGATAGGTATTCAGAACGGATTGTTCATTCAACCGTTCCTGCTCAACGTTAATGACATCATAGTTGCCTGCTACGTCAATCCAGCTTTTACCGCTGGTGAAGCCTGCGTTAACGCTATTGTCCCATTGCACGGGCGTTCTGCTGTTATCACGTGACTTCTTCTCCAGGATCGCCAGAACGTGCTCCTCAGAGATACCCCCTGCAATAAGGGTTTGATAAATATTAAGGCTTTCTACATCGCGATAGTGATCGATATGCTTAAAATGCGGATCGGTCATCCCGATCTCTTCACCCTGAAAAATATAAGGCGTGCCCTGCATACCATGTAATACCATCGCCAGCATTTTTGCAGAAACCTCACGCAGGGGGCCGTCGTCACCCAGGCGGGAGACGATGCGTGGCTGATCGTGATTACACCAGAAGAGCGCATTCCATGCCAGGCCATGCATGCCGCGCTGCCACTCTGCAAATATCTTTTTCAGATGAACGCGATCTGGCGTACCGCGGTTCCACTTTTTGCCCTCATCATAATCTATTTTAAGATGGTGAAAATTAAAGGTCATCGACAGCTCTTTGCCATCCAGCCGAGCGTAACGCTGGCAGTGAGCCAGCTGTGTGGATGACATTTCGCCGACCGTCATTAGCCCGCGGGGTTGAAAAACATCCCGGCTCATCTCTTCCAGAAAATCATGAATGGCGGGGCCGTCGGTGTAGAAGCGACGGCCGTCTCCTTCGTGATCGTCCGGAAGATCGGGATGCTTCGACACCAGGTTAATGACATCCAGCCGCAGTCCGTCGATCCCTTTATCCGCCCAGAAGTGACATACCGCTTTTAACGCGTTACGCACGTCCGGATTCTCCCAGTTGAGATCGGCCTGCTCAGGGGAAAAAGAGTGCAGATAGTATTGCTGGCTCTCTTCATGCCACTGCCACGCGCTTCCACCAAATTTTGAGTGCCAGTTATTAGGCGGCAGGGCTCCTTTTCCGTCGCGCCAGATATAAAAATCGCGCCATGGGCTCAGGCGATCGCCGGCGGCCGATTTGAACCAGGCATGCTGCGTGGAGGTATGGTTAAACACCATATCCATAACCACTTTTATCTGCCGTTCATGGGCGGCCGCAATCAGATTGTCGAAATCTTCCATGGTGCCGAACAGAGGATCGATATCGTAATAGTCCGCAACGTCATAGCCATTGTCTATCTGGGGCGAAGAGTAGATTGGCGTCAGCCAGATGGCGCTGACGCCCAGCCACTGCAGGTAATCCAGGCGACGGGTGATACCATTGATATCACCGATGCCGTTTCCTGTACTGTCCTGAAAACTGCGTGGGTAGATCTGGTAGATAACGCCGTTTTGCCACCAGTGGATATCATTTTTCATGTGTCCATTGTTCCTCTATTAAACAACCAGAAGCTTGCCTGAAGCCTGTTTTCTCTTATAGATAGCGATGGTCAGCACCAGTGGGATCACAATGGCAACCATCATTGCCGCGCCGAAGACAGACCAGTAACGCGTTTGTATTGAGAGGATCGCCGGTAAACCACCGACGCCGATGCCACTGGCGGTTACGCCGAAGAGACCACAGACCAGACCGGCGCAGCTGGAACCCACCATGCCGCACAGCATCGGAAAGCGATACTTCATGTTGATGCCATACATTGCGGGCTCGGTGACGCCGAGGTAGGCAGAGACGGCGGCGGGAACGGAAATTTCACGCTCGTTTGTTTTTTTACTGATTAATATGATGCCGAGGACGGCGGAGGCCTGCGCCATATTAGAGAGGGCAATGATCGGCCAGACCGGTGTGCCACCCATGTTCTGGATAAGCTGAAGGTCGATTGCCAGCGTGGTCTGATGTACACCGGTGATCACGAGCGGCGCATACAGGAAACCAAACAGCGCTGAACCGATAGGTGCGAAAGGACCCGTCATCAGATGGCTGACGCCCCACGCGATGCCATCGCCGATGATTCGGCCAAAGGGACCGATAAGGGTATGGGCCAGAAAAACAGCAATAATCAGCGACACGACCGGCACAATCACCAGTGAAAGATAGTCGGGCACAATACGCTTAAGATTGATTTCCAACCACGCCAGGGCCATTGCTGCCAGTACAGAGGGGATCACCTGTGCCTGATAGCCTACTTTTTCAATGGTAAACAGGCCAAAATCCCATATTTCTGGCACCTGCTGTCCCAGCATGTAAGCATTCATCAACTGCGGCGATACCAGGGTGATGCCCAGTACGATACCGAGTATCGGTGTACCCCCCATTTTTCGCATCACCGACCAGCAAATACCTACCGGGATGTAAAAGAATATCGCCTCACCAATCAACCAGAGGAAATCGTAGATATTTTTCCACACCGCTGACGCGTTAATCAGGGGTTCATTGTTGTGTAATGGCAGATCGCCGATGACATTGCGAAAACCTAAAATCAAACCACCACTGATAAGGGCTGGCAGCAGAGGAAAGAATATTTCAGCCAGATGAGAGATCAGGCTTTCGTGCCATTTCATGTTTTGACGGGCAACGCGTTTAGCGCTTTCTTTATCCATGCCGGTCATTTGCGTTTGTTTCAGCAGTACCTGGTACCAGTCATCGACATCGGTACCAATGACGACCTGAAACTGCCCGGCATTAGTGAAGCAACCCTTAACCATTGGCAGCTCTTCAATTTCTTTCGGCTGCGCTTTGGATGCATCGTTCAGAACGAAGCGAAGCCGGGTGATGCAGTGGGTTACCGCTGCAATATTGTCAACGCCGCCAACCAGAAGTATGAGTTTATCAATATCTTGAGTGTTTGCTTTCTTAGCCATAGTCAATGTCCAACACATTAGTAAGACGGTTTTAAGTGTTGGTCATCTTAGTGACGAGTCCTTTTTTACGTAAGTAGGAACGTTCCAATTATCGAGCGAGATCACACTATATTTGTTGTTCCTTAAAGTGCTCTTAGGCAAAAACCCCAGGCTAACGAACTGCACTATTTAATTGCTGTATCTCATTAAGAGCTGATAGGTAACGCCATTGGTCCATGCAAAACCATCCTGTAAAGGATATTCACCCCCTCCGCCGGGAAGGCTTTCTTTATTAGTTATGTCATATTTTTCAACCAGTTTATGGTGTTTTTGATAAAACTGGTCAACCGTGTGTATCCAGTTAGTCGCTATTTCGTGGGCCAGCTCTTTCTCGCCATAATTTTCAAAGCCAATCACTGCCATCCACTGTAGAGGAGCCCAGGCATTGGGTTTATCCCATTGCTCCCCGGTATCTAAAGCGGTGCTAAGAATGCCTCCAGGGGTGAGCAGCGTGTTTCTTACAGCCTGGGCTGAGGAGTGTGCTTTTTTCTCCGAGCTCATTTTTACAAAAAAGGGCGTCAGAGACGCGGCCGAGAACGCGCCAAAACATTTATTCTCCCAGTCATAGTCGCGATATACCCCGGAAGCGCTATCCCACAGATGCTTATTGATAGCTTTTTTACGCCTGAGATAGATTGATCTAAACTCTTTGGACTGATTGGTTTTTCCCGTTCTCAATAAAATTTCAGAAATTTTTCTTTCAAGATTAAACAGAAATGCGTTTAAATCTATAGGGATAAACGCGGTGGTTCTTATGCTACTGAGCAAGTTGGTTTCATCCAGCCAGCGTGATGAAAAATCCCAGCCTGAGGCTGCGGCCGAGCGCAGTTCGCGATAAACCTGCCTGTGTTCACGCCCGCTTAGGTTAGCCGTTTCAATATCTTCGGCCCATGACTCATCCCGTGGGCTGTCCCTTTCATCCCAATAGCGATTAAGTATCGACCCATCGTCCAGGGCTACAACATGTCGCAAAGCCTGGCCGGGCTCTATTTTATTACTGCCTTCCATCCAAAAACTGTACTCTCTTAGCAACTGCTCAATATAATCATCCGCATTTGCGAGTCCCTTTTCCTCTATCAGCTCTAACATCAGCGAAAAAACAGGCGGGTGAGAGCGGCTAAGGAAATAGGTCCTGTTGCCGTTGGGGATATGACCGTACTGATCTATTAACCATGCAAAGTTATCGGTCATATCTTTCAATAGATCAGGGCGGCCACTGTCAACGAAGCCAAGCATGGCGAAGTATGAATCCCAGTAAAAAGTCTCACCAAAACGGCCCCCCGGCACGATATACGGGTAAGGGAGGTCCAGCAGCGAGGAGTACTCATTTTTTACCGAAACCTTGGTCAGTATGGGCCAGAGATCTTCAATATGTTTTTGTAAAGACTTCGGGCTATCGGAAACATAATTGCTTTCGTTCACATAGGGAGTGTAAAAGTGCTCATGAACGAACAGTGCCAGGTTGAAATCAGGAAGGGAAGACCTTGCCCGATATTGCTCTAAAATAAGCTCGGGTGCTATTTTAGCCGTGCAGTCAGCAAATGTCTTGCCATCAGGAAACACTCTGGCCAGTTGTACGGCATGGAATAACTCTTGGTAAAGATCCGCTGGGGTCAATACGGGGTTTTGATAGTCCAAGGCAGAGAAATGGTAATATAAATTCAGCCAGTTCTCTCTGTGGTTGTCATTTAAAAACTTTTGTATGGTTTTACTGTATCGTTCTTTCGTATTCGAGTTTACAGTGATCATATAAGCCTTTTTCACTAAATATCATGCGATAAGTATGATGGAATAAAAAGCCTGGCATCATTTTGTTTAAACTCTAGCACCTAAAAGGCAAAATTGGAACGTTCTGATTGATGGCAGGGCGCGCAGACGATCGTTCTGGATACGTTGTAAAGAGCGGGAGTAGGGGGAGGCCGCAGGCATTGCAGCTAAGGTATGAGAGGCGCTCGCCACCCCCTATTTATAGGGGGTGGCTGCTTACGCCTGTTGCAGTCTGTTCAAGTCTCTGAGCATCCGCTTAAGACATTTGAGCTTGTTTTTATCGCGTATGACCCCTGAAAGCTTGCTGAGCTGAAAAAGCGTTTTGTCACCGAACCCATCAATAACCTTGAAACGATATTCCTGGCGCGCGCTGTCCCAGGCGTAGACGATGTTTTTACAGTGCAGGGAGTTAATAATGACGCCGGTAGTGACAAACCATGCTAAAAACGCGTTCAGCTTTTGCAGCTTACCGGCATCAAGCTCTTTGTCCAGCGCAAGCTGATAAAGCGTTGGCGCGATATCGCTATGCTCATCGTACTCCTTCACAATGACTTGTCCTACGCCCCTGTTTGTTTCAACAAGGCCTTCAATCTTTTGGATATAAAGCGAGTCCGTTTGGTTATTCGGCTTGCACTCTTTGACATCCCGATAGACTTCACGCACTTTACTTTTGTATTTCACAATACCGGGAATAACCACTTTAATCAGCAGCTGACTATCGTGTGGATGCTGGAAGACGTAGCGATCGTTACCTTTTGCCAGTAAATCTTCATCGGTCAATACAAGCTTTTGTTTCATGATAGTTTTTGACTCTTACCCTATGGGAAATGAAATGCCTAACGATCATGTGTTGACAATTTCTATACGTTTACAAAACTATAGATTCCCTAATATCAACAATTGCTATACGAACTTCACATTTGCTCAATAAGTAATCGCTTCGGTGAGATTTGAACGAAGGTATGTTTAAATAGCGAAACGGAAATCAGTTTTAAGCTGTATCAGAAGGAAACGTTATGCGTACTCGCCCGGCATCCCGATTAATCATTCTTTCACCTGAAAATGATGTGTTACTGTTTAATTTTTCTCATAAAAATGACACCTTAAGCGGCATGTCATACTGGGCGACGCCCGGCGGTGGGCTTGAATTGAACGAATCCTTTGAACAGGCCGCACTACGGGAGTTACAGGAAGAGACCGGGTTAAAAAGAGATTCGGCTGGAGCGACGGCGGCATCCCGAACCTTCCCCATGCAGCTGCCTGATGGGGAGACAGTTCTTGCAGAAGAGCGTTTCTTTATAATCCATACGGAAAAGACAGATATCGACTGCTCGGGATGGAGTGATAATGAAAAGAGCGTCATTCAAAATTATCACTGGTGGACATTAGAAGAGCTTAGAGATACTAATCAAACTATTTTTCCCCACGATTTAATCATCGACATACTCTGCAGAGCTCTGGACTAACCTTTTGAATAAACTATAAGACGCCTGATGCCAGATAGGTAAAACTGCTAGTACATTACTATCCGCTTCTGCTTGCCTCGTTCCTCTCCTGACAAGGCCTCTTAACCCGTGCAGTCAACTCTAAATATGGTGGTAGTGCTCCCAGGCTATATCGCGTTAGTTTACCTGTATCTAGATGACCACAAATAAGAAGCCCTTACGCAGGAAAAAACGATGATTTCAAAAGACAATGCTGAACATTATCTCTGGGGTGATGATTGCGACGGGTGGTATCTGGTAAACCGGCAGGACATGCTGATTATTCATGAAAAAATGCCTCCAGATACGCACGAAAAGCGGCACTTTCACTCGGTGTCCAGACAGTTTTTTTACGTTCTTGAGGGGAATCTGACCATGGAGTTGGAAGGGGTTAAACATGAAATCAAGGCCCGGCAGGGAGTTGAAATTCCGCCGGGGGCAAAACATCAGGCCCGGAACGACAGTGCACTACCCGTAGAGTTTATTGTCATCTCTCATCCGACAACGCGAGGCGATCGTTTCGATCTCCCTACAGCTTAAATTAACAAGGGCTGATAATGGCAAAGCTTGAAGAATTAAAAAGCATTTATCCTGGTGCACTTGCATGGCAATTTGGCGATAGCCCGGAACTTGCTGATGAACTCGTTCAACTGGTTCTGAGTGGGGTTAAAACAGCAACATGCTGTTCGAGAGCGTCTTTTCAGCAAGAATATGAACGAGGCGAAGCGCCCTGCGTTGGAAGCTACAATATCATTCTTGATGGTACCGGGCAGTCGATGTGTGTAATCCAAACTGTCAGGATGCAACTCATCCGCTTTTGCGACGTGCCGAGTGAACTCGCCAGCAAAGAAGGGGAAGGTGATTTAAGTTTGGCGTATTGGAGAGAGGGTCATAAACGTTATTTTGAACGTGAAGGTACCTATTCTGAAGAGATGGAACTTATCTTTGAAGAGTTTGATCTTATCGAGGTTTTATAAACGGCCGCTTCTGGCACATAGCAGACATGCGTAAGGGACAAAGTCCGCTATGAGCGAAAAGCAGACCTACGAAATTGCTCCCATATCCTAGCGAGAAATACTGACATTGCCGTGCGTTAATCAATAGGGGCGGGCATACGATGTAACACTGTAGGCAAGAACACTACGAAAATTCATGAACAAAGGGCCATAAGTAACGAATTCAGATGTAAATGTCAGATCATATACGCCTGTTAGGGCACGACTGGTAACAGAGCCTTATAAGAGCATCTGAAAAACCTCCGGCTAAGCCGGAGGATATTTATTCTTATTGTCGCTCTATTCTTGACCACTGGTGGGCGTGAAAAGAACTTTCATCACGGCAGCTTTCACACTCTAGGCTTTCCGTATCATCACAATTCTCGTACGCATCTAATAATGCCTCACCAGTCAGAACTGTAGTACAGTTGTTATGGTGACCACCTGGATCGATTACGCCTGAACAGTGTTGTGTTAAGAACGCCTCTAATACTATTTTTTGGCGAGGGGATAACGCGTTAAATCCCTGATCTACAGCTAGTTGGGCTATACCGCTAACCATTTGTTCTTCCCCATGAAATACATCTCTGTCTAGCTGTATGCGTAAAATACTCTCAATAACAGGCATAAAAAGACCTTTTAAAATGTGTGTATTACCTTGTGTACTCATATCTGCCGTTTTTTTTGCGCATACGTGCTAAATGGGGATCGTTTAGAAAATTATGCTAAGCCTATTTCTCAAGCAGCATGACAGACCGATTTGAGCGAAGAGTAGATCAATCTATCCGGAAAAATAGCCGCGAAGTAATAGCTACTATCAGATTGTAAGTAACAACATCTTGTTTGTAACGATGAATGAATAAAATACTTCACCTATTTTTTATAAAAAAAACAGTCGCATACTCCTCCTGCGTTTGATTCAATAGTCTCAACCTAAACTATCCATAGAAATGTGTAATTGAGGAATCATGACAGAAGACTCCAAACGCGGTAGTGCATTAATCTGCGCCTTAAAATCTGATCAGGTAGTCGAGTTGAGCAAGGAATACGCTGAGCTTGGCATTGACGCTTTGATTGAATCAAAGACGCTTGAATCTATCCCTTTTGTTAGCACTGTGGTTGGAGTATACAAAGTCACCAGTTCTGTCAGGAATCAGCTATTTACTGAAAAGATTATTCGTTTCCTCACTCACTTCTCAGACCTACCCGACGCTGAACGGATTAACATGGCTGAACGGTTGAATGAAAACGATAAGTTTGCTGGCCAGGCAGGTGCAAGACTGATTGAAATCATCGACCGAATGGAAAGCGAAAAGAAGCCTGAAGTTGCGGCAGAGTTTCTCAAGTCATTCGCACGGGAAGAGATAGATTTTAATGTTCTTCGGCGTTTACTCGTTGCTCTTGAACGTATTCCCTCATTTGATATCAGAGAACTGGCGGCTTTTGTTGCCATCGACCCTGACCAACCAGTGGAAATGGATGAGGCTTTTTTAGATAGTCTAGTTAATGCTGGGTTGGGAAAGAGCAATGGGGCATGGAAAAGTGTAATTGTCCCTACGGAGTTATGCATAGCCTTTGTGCGCGCAGGAAGGTTATAAGCAACCTAACTTTTTTTATGCCAGCAACGGATTGTCTTACTGGTCTGCGTGCCAGTTGTCGCAACATATTATCAGAAAGGTCCGCTCTTGGCACAAAGCGGACATCCAGCGACTGAATTTACTCGCCTCAACGTAAGTATTTCAATCATTTTAACGCTCACGCGCCGCGCTTTCCTCGTTCCGCTGAAACAGCTTTTTTTACGCCGGACTGACTCTTAACCGCTCAGTCTAAGACGCCCATAATCCTATCCTGACGGTGATTTTTTAACCGAATAACCGAGGAGAATATTATGGCACTTCCTGATCTGATCTTACCTCAGGCAACGGATAACGTGATTCAATCTGCAGATATTGCGCTAGTGGGCGGCGTAGCGGTATCTGTTCCTGCCTATATGGATGCCCAGCTGGGCGATCTTATCTGTGCAGTCTGGGGAGATATACGTAGAGCGGCAAGCGTAATTACCGATGTTAATGAGGCTTTTCCTGTGGTGTTCCTCATTCCAGATGATCTGACAGCAATTGGTCAGCACAGGGTATCGTACTACATGATTGATAATGCCGGGAACGTGGCATCAAGCGACATTGTTACGGTAACGATTGAGTAATAGTGACCAGGCCAGAGGAGCGGTCTGGCTTAACGGATCACTCTCCGCTCGGTAAATTTCCCCTTTACGACGCCATCATAAAAGCGGCCTTTCGACACTACGCTTAAAAACAGGGTGAATATGCGCAGCGGTACGCCGTGATACTGATAGCAGCTTCGGTCATGGAATAAAATCTCCAGCGTGCAGGAGGCTTCATCATAGCCTACGGAGGCGATGCGGGATGAGGCGACGGGGTGATGGCGCATGGCAGAACTCCTGGTCAGGCTGGCACAGGAGAGATTATTACACGTTTAGCCCGGCAATGCCGGGCTAAAACAGGGTGTTAATCCGCCGCGTTCTTCTCTGCTTTTCCTGCCAGCTGCGCCAGGAAGTCATAGCGTTTTTGCAGATCGGCAGTGGCGTCCTTCCATAGCTGCTCTGCCACCTCCGGCTGCTGGGCATTGAGGCGACGGAAGCGCTGCTCTTTTAGCAGCGTATCAGCCAGCGCGTCTGACGGCGGACGGGAATCCAGCGCCAGCGGCAGCTTGCCTTCGTCGGCACGACGCGGATCGAAACGGTAGAGCGGCCAGAAGCCGGTTGCCGTTAGCTGGCGCATCTGATCGTGGCTAAGGGCCAGATCGTAGCCGTGCTCTTCGCAAGGGCTGTAGGCAATAATCAACGACGGCCCCGGATAGGCCTCCGCCTCCTGAATCGCCTTCACCGTCTGGTTAAGCTGCGCGCCAAGCGAAATCTGCGCCACGTAGACATGACCGTACATCATCATGCTGACGCCCAGATCCTTACGCGCCTTGCGCTTGCCATGCTCGCCAAACTTGGTTACCGCCCCCAGCGGCGTTGCTTTTGAGGCCTGACCGCCAGTGTTGGAGTAACACTGGGTATCCAGCACCAGAATGTTGACGTTCTCCGTCAGGCTCAGGACGTGATCCAGGCCGCCAAAGCCAATGTCGTAGGCCCAGCCGTCGCCGCCAATCAGCCAGATGGATTTCTCCACCAGCGCGTCGGCATCCGTCAGCAGCTCTTCGGCTCCCGCCACGCCGCTCAGCTGCTGGCGCAGGGCGGCAACCTGCTCCCGACGGACTTCCGGCATCGCCTCGGCGTGCAGCGCCGCGTTAAGCTCCGCCGGGATCGCCTCGGAGAAGCTCTCCAGCAGGCGCATCACCCGCTGACGGTGCTGATCAACGGTAAGGCGGAAGCCCAACCCGAACTCGGCGTTGTCTTCAAACAGCGAGTTAGCCCACGCTGGACCGCGCCCGTTGGCATCGGTGGTGTAGGGCGTAGAGGGCAGGTTGCCGCCGTAGATCGAGGAGCAGCCGGTGGCGTTGGCGATCAGCATCCGGTCACCGTAAAGCTGGGTCAGCAGCTTGATATATGGCGTTTCACCGCAGCCGGAGCAGGCCCCGGAGTACTCAAACAGTGGGGTAAGCAGCTGCGAAGTACGAATGTCGATACGCTCCAGCGTGCTGCGGTCCATCTCTGGCAGGTTGAGGAAAACGTCATAGTTAACTTTTTCCTCCTCCACGTGCTCAAGGCGCGACATCATATTGATGGCCTTGATCTCCGGG
>DALYYK010000027.1:0-13185 GCA_031983305.1 Candidatus Fimivivens sp.
CGCTGTCGGGGCGGGTATGAATGCAGGTGGCCCCCAGCTCTTTCAGGGCAACCGTTTCATGCCGCCAGGGGCGGCGGCGAATCTGTTCGTCACCGGTAATAACGGCATAGCCGTCTTTCAGCATCGTACAAATGCCTATGATAAAGCTGGTGGTGGTGCCGGAGTTCATGGTATCAATCACATTTTCAGGAACCTTGGGCTTGCCGCTTAACCCTGTTACAGTCCATGTATTGGCCGTGTCGTCAACCTCGACATGGGCACCCAGGGCTCTCGCCGCATACAGCGCGGCAAGCCCATCCTTGGAAGGCAGCGGATTATGTATTACGGTCATTCCATCGGCGAGCATTCCGAATAAAACCGCGCGGATGGTGCAGCTCTTTGAACCGGGAACAGAGATTGTTCCATTGAGACTGCCTTTATGTAAATATGCATTCATGCGTCTATTTCCTTTCTGAAATGGCGTAAATTTTACATTTTTTAGTCGTTTTAGACCTAAAATGGGTATAAGAAATACAGCCAACCGTCCACCGGACAATTTAGCGAACGGCCGCTGTATAAAACATCTGCTTGTTCAGGCTCAGTAGGCGATCCTGGCTGCTTTCCGTTTTTCCCGCGCGCGTTTAACGGCAGGAATATTCGTTATGATGGAGAAAGCCGTCAACACAAGCAAAACCATTGTAATTGGGCGTCCAAAAAGTGCAAGAATCGGACTATCAGCGGAAGATGCCAGCGAAATTGCACGGCGGAAATTCGTATCCATCATACCGCCGAGCACGATAGCCAAGGTCATGGGTGCGACCGAATAGTCACGCATGCGCATTATAAAGCCCAATACGCCAAAGAAGAACATCAATCCGACGTCGAACAATCTGTTGTTGCAAGCATAAGCGCCAATAACACACAGCAGCGTCACAATCGGCATCAAAATGCCCTTGGGTATGGCAATAATACGCGACAGATGCGGCGCCGCCAATAAACCAAGCAGAAGCAGATAAACGCAGCCGAGCATACCGCCAGCCAGAATGGCATAAAAGCTGTCGGCGCTGGTTTTAAGGAACATCGGACCGGGTTGTAACCCGTGCACATAAAATACCGAGAGAATAATAGCGGTTACCGCATCGCCGGGAATCGCCAATGTCAGCATAGGGATCAACGCGCCGCCGATGCAGGCATTGTTGGCGCTTTCAGACGCAACGATACCTTCTACCGCGCCTTCGCCAAAAGGATGGGAGGGGGTTTTGACGATGGCCTTTGCCTGAGTGTATGCTATAAACGCCGCCACAGGACCGCCGGCACCGGGCAGAGCACCTACAGCCGTTCCGATGGCGCTGTAATACATGCTGCGCCAGAACTCCTTCATCATGTCTTTGATGCGGACAACCTGCTTGGTAATAGTGTTGACCTCGGCATCCATGTGTCCTTCATAGATGACCGACAAGACCTCGGCAAATCCAAACAGACCCACCAAAGCTGGAACCGTTGCAATACCCGCGTTGAGTTCCTGAATGCCAAGCGTCAGGCGCGGGGTTCCCAACACAGAATCCATTCCCACCATAGCAAACACCAGGCCAAACACAGCACTGATTAGACCCTTCGAAAAGCTCTTGGTGGTCAGGCCGCCCACTGTAGCGAGTCCGAACAACGCCAAAAGGAAATAATCCATAGGCTGAAACTTCAGTGCGATCATCGTTATGGGACGCGCCAGCAGCGCCAGCGCAACCAGTCCGAATACCGAACCGATAAAGGAGTAGATGGTGGCATATTTAAGCGCTTTGAACGCCTCTCCGCGTTTAGCCATCGGGTAGCCATCCAGTGTGGTAACAACCGAGGAGGGCGCGCCCGGAATGTTCAGCAAAATGGCGGACAGCGCACCGGAGAAAACGCCCACCACATAAACGCCCATAACGGTTGCCAGAGCATCGTTAGTAGGCCACGCATAGGTGATTGACACGAGCAGCGCCGTTGCCATAGAGACCGATAAGCCCGGTATGGCGCCAACAAACAGACCCGCGACACTGCCCGCGCCGCACAGCAGTATAAACCGAATATCCATAAAATAAGAAAGCGTCGATAAAATCATTTCCATAGCAAACTCCCCTTACGGCAACCGTACATTAAGCATAATACCAAACAGCACATAGATTGCGCCGGTCGTAACGCCCGACAGAAGCAGAAGCTTCCACCATTTGCGTTCGCCGAGATAAATAAACAGCGCTAAAAGGAACAGCATGGTTGCCGGAGTAAATGTCAGCAACGGCATAAGAAAATAATAGACCAGAGACGCGCCGATCACGATAAAAACGCCGCGCAGGTTTGACATTTTGAATGGTTCTGCCGTGTCCTGCGCATTGCGCAGCGCCTGCCGCGCATCCGCCATTAGTGATAATGCAAGCAGCAAACCGAATATGGAAATGAGCGTCGGGAACAGATAAGGAGACATCTTCCACACGGAGGTATTTTTGTCAAAATAGTGGTGATATAGGGAGTAAGCCAGTAACGCCAACGAGCAACTACCCACGCCAACCGCATCGTGGCAGCAGGAATGTTGCAGCAGCTTTTTGAAGCTGTATTTTTCCACGCAGCAGCATCCTTTCATATTCAGAGCGGCAGCCGGGTCGAAGGGCCCGGCCGCCGTCTGTCATTTTTGATCAGGGTTTCGCAATGCCAAACTCTTCGGGGCTGTTTACAGTTGCGCCCGCGTCATACAGCATCCACGAAACGGTTGATTCCCAATCGGTAAAGAAGGCTTTCATCTCATCGGTAGTGGTATATTTCTCATACAGCTTGTCAATGCAATTATCTTCCATGAACTTATTGAAATCAGGATCCTTTACTGCGGCTGAGGTTGCGGCGCGCAGCGCCTCCTGAATTTCGACGGGGACATCCTTGTCGGTCAGCAATGTCAGCGGGCTATAGGGAATATTCATCAGGCTTTCACTGCCTTCCATGACCGAAGCGAGGGTCGGAACGTCGGGATAGGCGATAAGAGGTGATGTCGTCGCGGCAGCAAGCAGCTTGAGGTCGCCGCTCTCAATGTAGGACGCGACAGTGGAAAAGTTTGAATTGGTGAAAGCCACCTGCTTGCCCAGTACAGCTGTGATGCCCTCAGAACCGCTGGAGTAGGCAGTAAGTGCGGGCTCATAGCCATATTTGTTCATAATCAGCGCCTGAATATGTCCGGTGCCGCCGGGGCCGGAATAGCTCATCTGGATTTTGCCGGGATGCGCCTTAATATCAGCCAGCAGATCTTCAATTGTCACATAAGGGGAATCGCTGCCCACAACAATCACCTTGGGGTCATTGGCAATAGGTAAAATAGGAGCGAAATCGGCATAGCTCAGCTTGCTGATGCCCATAACACGCTGGGTTCCCAAGCTTTCGGCGGTCAGCAGAATGGTGTATCCGTCGGCATCGGCATCAAGGCAGGCCTGTGCGCCAACAGAGCCCGATGCGCCAGACATATTCTCTACCACAACCGTCTGGCCGAGCTGCTTCTTTAATGCAACTGCCAATTGCCTGCCAACCAGATCGGTAGTACCGCCGGCGCCGTAAGGAATAATCATCGTCACCGCTTTCTTCGGATAGCCTGCGGCAGCACCCGGCGTCGAGCTTGCTGAGGCTGAACCGGCCTCGGAACTACTTTTGCCGCTGCCGGAGCAAGCGGCCAGACTGAATACCATTGCCAATGCTAAAATAGCCGTGAAATACCTTTTCATCATTTCAATCCGTCCTTTTCCTGTTTGATTCAAGTCTTTAAGAAAACATTTTCTCAAAGACCTCGGCAACACATCCACAACAACGTTTAATTTCTCATTCGGGCACCCCTTCCGCACTGTTTAGAGAAATATTTCTCCCGATACATTGAATTGGGAAATTGTTTTCTATGAACTGATAATATCGCTCTAGCTGACAAAAGTCAATGTGAAATGCATCCTGAATTTGACGCAGTCGGAAAATTCGTCCTAACGCACAAATGACGGCAACATTATTTGTGAAAGCTATTTCTCGAACAACCGGTTTTCAAGAAAATATTTTCTTGAAAACCGCTTAAAAGTCTGATATACTGATAACAACGGTCATAATTTAGCAATGGCTCTCGGTTGGATGATCTGACATCAGGAGGGATTAATATATCAAAAATTACAATAAAGAATGTAGCACAATTATCCGGTGTTTCTATTTCTACGGTTTCTCGCGTACTCAACAATAATCAGACTGTAGACCCGGCCTTGGCTCATAAGGTTCTGGCGGCAGCTCAGGCGCTGAATTATCGTCCAAGCATGGCAACACACACCATGCGCAACGGCACAGCTAACCAAATTGCATTTATTGTGCCAACACTTGAGGACTCTTACTATTCGACCATCGCATCCGGCATTATTGATACAGCCCGGCAAAACGGTCAAAACGTTATTGTGATGCTCTCAAACTCAAGCGAAGCGCAGGAAACAGAATGCTTCAGGGCGGTTTCACGCGCCTGTGTTGATGGGATTATTTTTTCATGCAATGATGCGCGCAATCCGTTAACCAGTGTCCCGGAATTGCGCAATGTCCCGATGGTAATCGCCGCGCGGCGTCAGTTGATTCCCGGAATTCCGCATGTTTATTCAGATAATATTACCGCAGGCTATTTGGCCACAAAATATTTATTGCGTCTTCGCAGACAAAAGATTGCTCTGTTTGAAAATTTTTGGACAGGTGCAATTCGAGATTACGACACTTTTTTAAAGGCCTATAATTCTCCGGCGCGCGGTGCTTTCACCGCATTTGATCGCTATACAGGTTACTGTCAGGCGTTGGAGGAGGAGGGGCTTTCTGTCGATCCGAATTTAATTGTATACGGCGGCTTCAGCCATGAGGACGGCTATGCCAGCGCTCAGGCACTTCTCGCCAGCGCACATGATTTCGATGCAGTCTTAATTCCGAACGACCGCTGTGCCACCGGCGTGTTAAAGCTGCTTAATGAACAGGGGCTTCATGTGCCAAATCAGATCTCTTTAATTTGTTTTAACGGCGGACTAATGGCTAATGTCGTAAACCCTTCCCTAACCATGATTCAGCAAAACAACTATGAGCTGGGTGTTCAGGCTGCGGTTCAGCTCAATAATTTAATTCAAAAAAGGCCGGCAAGCGATATCAAAATTGATGTCAACCTTGTTATTAAGGGTTCTACCTCACTATCAATTCAAAAATAATTTGATTTGCTCTCTCGTTTTTAGTTTGCTGCACTTTTTAGAAGGCTTGAGTTGTGATAATTGCTTGATGGTGGTTACGAATACCACCCGCTTTAACACCCTGCCCTTTTTAAACTGATTACCGCAAATACTGAGCGTCTTTTGCAGTAAAACGCGGCCGATGTATTTTTCATTCGAGAGTAATTTAAAAATGATTTCTCGACTCCACTTTGCTTTGCCAGTGAGAGAGGCTCCCCTGCGTCTCCAAACCAGCTGCTATTATCCCAAGACTTTTTCCCGCCAGATAGTCCAACGGACCGTTTGTGCCTCTATTTCATTGGTAACAAGCTCTCCGTTTGATAAGGTGTTATAACCATAGCAAACACGGTTGGCCATTTTAAAATTGGGTTTTTTTTGAAAGACTGGCGGAGCCCTTCGGCAATTTTCTCGGATTTATTGCTGGTTGAATTCATTTTGATGCCCCCAAAAAAGTGTAATAGATGCCAAAAGGCACGATAGCTGTGAAAAGCCATCGTGCCTAATATTCTGTTTGGCGTAAGTTCAAATCCTTATTTTATGGTGTGTTGGAACCCCGCATAAATAAAAGGAAGTTGACAAGTTCCCTTATCCAAAACTTATTAACTTATCTTGGTGGAAATGAAGAGGATCGAACTCTCGACCTTACGGATGAGAACCGTATGCTCTCCCGAGGGTCCACAAAGCGGGCTCTTTTACTGTGCTCCAAAAACAACCGTTTTAGGACGGGGATGCGAACCACACAGCAGAAAAGCCCCACGGTTCGCAATTCACGCCTTTTTAAGTTTGAGAATTTATTGTATGTTATTTAGGCTTTCTAGTCCGCCTCCGGAGCATAGAAGGGTTATTCCCTTTTTGCACTATTACCGCTTTTTCTTGGTAAACAGCAGTTAGAGTATAATTGGGGGACTGCAATTTTTCGTTTATCCTCCTCTTCGACTTGCCAACTGCATTAATAAAAGGACTGCCCGTATTTCTACAGACAGTCCGGCTCAAATCTATGCTTGCGAAAATAATGTTTTATTATCAATCTGTCTCTTCCAGCAGGATACAAGACATATCCCAAAGGAATATACCCAAAAATATCTTTCTCAATAGCGTTTAGCCTAGGCCTATTCTTCTTGCTTAAGATGAAAGGCAAAACCCGAGAGCTCTCCCTTGAGATAGACGAAGGTACAGTGGCCCGCCTCATCAAACTTCTTGGTCTCATCGATAAATTCAACGCCTTTTGAGGCAAGGTATGCCATTGCGCCGTCGACATCGATCGTGCTCACACAGACATGCCCCATCGTACCGCGCCCCTTCTTGTGCATACACTCAACAAAGGGGTCGGCAAAGGTTGCAATGCCCGGCACAGTGCGCGGACTGAGACCGAAAAGAGCGCAGAGTACCCGAGCTGTTTCAAGACCAGTTTCCGGATCCCCGCAATTGATGCCCACATGATGGAGCGCAAAGTGAAAACGCGCCGCAGCTTCCACCTCGTTGGGGTGTGTTTCAGGATTTGCAATAGTATTAAATACCTGCATGTCGTCATTCAACCTTTCAATTTTATCTACGCAGCAAAGTTCGTCTGCCGCCTTTGGGTGATTTGATGTATGAGAACCGGATATTTAGTAAGCGGTAGGCTTGTTTAAGTATATCACAAAAATCAAAAAGTTGATCTTTTTTAGTTACGACCGATTTATCCACAACCAATAGACGACAAAGGGATACGATACTTCTTTTAGCTATTTTTATTATCTAGCATAGTGGCACTTCTTGTCCAAAGTAATCCATTGCTTTTCAATTTTTAATCAACCCTTGATCCAACATTGATTTGGCTTTATAAAGTGAAAAGCCTGTTTTTCTTATCATAATAAGTCAGGATGAGCGCGTCAAATGCTTTTATCTAGGGGTTTCCTGCTCATGTATCATAAATTGTAAGTGAAACGACGGGCACTGTTTGCCGGTATTACCGAATTATGGGATTCGTTGTCGCCTAGTAAGATTGCTTCTTCAACTTCTCCAATTCGTTGGCATTGTGTAAATGCGGCAAGTATATCGCAGGGATTATTTTTCTAAACAAGATTTTTGAAAAAGCGTTGATCGATACATCCAATTCTAAATGAATTACGTCCACACCAACCACTTGCTTATAAGACGCCGATGCGGTTTGAAAGTTATATAGTAAGGACCTGTAGAAGAGCTATTCTATATAAAAATAGCCTATTCAAAAACAGGCCTAGAATAAATCTTTTAATATAGATTCTATTTCTATATTAATTCTTGAAAGTCAAAATTCAGTAATAATAAGCCCTTGGTACGGAAGAGCCTTACTTTTCGAAAAGGAAGTTCGAAAAATAAGGCTCTTCAAAATTTATCACTCATTTGTTCACAGGGTTTGTGCTATAAAAGAAAACGGCAGGAAACCGTCTCCAAAAGAGAGGCTTGGGGTTTCCTACCGTCGTTCAATCAAACTATCTCCGTGTTTTAGATTTGATATAACCTATCAGTCCGCCGCAATCGGCAATTTCGGCAATATGCGAAGGGATTTTACTGCACGAATAGCTTTCGTTCTTTGTAGCGTTTCGTATCGTGCCCGCGCGGTGATCCACTTCCAGAATGTCGCCCTTTTCGATGCGATGTGTTTCGGTGCATTCAATGGGCAACAGGCCGATATTGATGCAGTTGCGATAAAAAATGCGCGCATAATCCATGGCAATGACATAGCGGATGCCCAGTGCTTTGAGCATCAGCGGGGCATTTTCGCGGCTGGAGCCGGAACCCAGATTATGCTCCGCCACAAAGATATCCCCGGGCTGGCACTGCTTGCTAAAGTCGGCATCTACCGCGGCCATCGTGAATGGCTTTGCCTCCTCGATGGTGTATTCCAGAGAGGCGGGCGGCGAAATGATGTCGGTGTTGATGTTGTCCCCGTATTTCCACGCTTTTCCTTTAATCATATCCGTTTCTCCTTTCTCACAGTGCGCGGGGGTCAATGATTTTTCCCGCGACTGCGGCTGCGGCCACCGAGATGGGAGAAGCCAGATAGACCTTACTGCTCTTGGAGCCCATACGCCCTAAAAAGTTGCGGTTTGTCGTAGAAATACAGCTTTCACCCTCGGCCAGCGTACCGGAATGAATCCCTAAGCAGGCGCCGCAGCTTGAGGCCAAAATTGTCGCGCCGGCATCGGCCAGAATAGACAGCACACCCGCCTTCATCGCCTCGCGGTAAATTTCGCGGGAAGCCGGTGAAACCAGCAGTCGCAGCCCCTTGGCAATTTTGCGGCCCTTGAGAACCTCAGCCGCCATAATAAGATCGGTCATCCGCCCGCCGGTGCAGGAGCCGATATACGCCTGTTCAATTTTAACGGACTCGATGCTGCCGATGTCGAAAACATTATCAACCTCATGCGGGCAGGCTACCTGAGGAACCAGAGTGGCGGCGTCAAGGGTGTATGTCTGGCAAAATTCGGCGTCTGCGTCGGAATTGACCCAGCTAAAATCGCCGGTTTCGCCAAACTGTCTCAAATAGTCGGCGGTCACCTTATCGTAGCCGATCAGACCGGCCTTGGCGCCGGCTTCCACCGCCATGTTGGAAAGGCAGAGCCGCTCGTCCATATCCAGCGCGCTTATGGTGCCCCCGCAGTACTCGATGGTCTTATAGGTCGCGCCCGAATGGCCGATGATACCGATGCTTTTAAGCGAGATATCCTTGGCCATAACGAAAGGCGGCAGGCTGCCGTTCCACTCAACCCTGACCGTCTGCGGAACCCTCATCCACGTCTGGCCCGTCGCCAGCACACCCGCCATTTCGGTCGAGCCGACGCCGGTTGCAAAGCTACCCAGCGCACCGTAAGTACAGGTGTGGGAATCGGTTCCTACAATCACCTCACCGGGACGCACGTGGCCCATCTCGACCATCACCTGATGACAGGGGCCGGCAAATTCATAATAGTTGTCGACGCCGTTTTCAATGGCCCATTCACGCGTATATTTGACAATATTGGCCTGCTTTTCGTTGGCGGGAGGGGTGTAGTGATCCGAAATGATGACCACTCGGTTCGGATCCCAGACCTTAGCCCCAATTTCCTTCATTCTGTCGTCTATTTCAAGGCGGGGACCCAGAACATCATCCATCATGGCCTTGTGGATATCTACCCAGACAATGTCACCGGCCTTGACCGTTTTTTCACCCGCCGCGCGGGCAAGCATTTTTTCAGACATGGTATAACCCATAATTGTACTCCTTAAAGATAAAATAGTTACGCAAACAGCGTGTAGAGGCCGGTTAAAGCAACGATAGCCAGCACGGCGACGCCACCGATCGAGACCGCGAACAGCTGTATGAACAGCTTGCTCTGTTCCTCCTCGGTGGGCTTGGCAATCGACGAATAGGCAGCGAGGCCCATCGAGCCGCCGGTAGAAATGGGGCTCATGCCTGCAGCGCTGGCCGTATTAGTGATGGCCGAAAGCAGGGCGAGCGCCGAAACACCGCCGCCGACGTTTTCAATAATCCCGGTAACGGTTGGGATCAGCGTGGGCATGACCACACCGGAGGTGGAGCTGAACCACGACATGATGCCGGCCGTCAGACCAAGGACACCGGGCGCTGTCGCGGGGGTCATCAGCTTGGCAAGGCCGGAAGCCAGCAGGTCGATGCCGCCCAGGCCAATGACCATCGCCATCAGCATATTGATACCGGCGATCATCATCAGGGTGCTCCACGGAATGTTGCTGATCGCCTTCTTTTCGTTGGCAACTCTGAGCAGCAGCAGTACCATTGAAATGGTGAAGGAGGTCAGACCGACGTCGTAACGCAAGCCGATAACACAAGTAACAAGCACTGCCATTCCGATTAGGGTGATGATTTGCTCCCGGTTAAACTTGACTTTTTCCACCATATTGCCGACGTCCACGTTGGATTTCATTTTGTAGCCACCCAACACGAAATAAATAACGATAAAATAGATGGTCATGGCGATCAGCATGTTGAGGGCATAGGGGAATTCAATTCCAGTGATGCCCTGATCGGCCGCGAGCGAGAGGCCCAGAATACCGGTTGGCGCAATAGGAGTCAGTCCGCCACCGGCGGCGCCCAGCACCGACGTTGCCGAAAGCAGCACGGGGGATATTTTCATTTCAGCGGCCAATGAACATGTGAACACCGCCATGATGCCCATAACAGGGACGGTTCCGGGGCCGACGGCAGCCAGCACCACCGAAAAGACATAGACAATAATTGGGATCAGATAGGTGCGCTTGCCTGCCAGTGCAACCACGCGGCGCGCCAGCAGCTCCATGGTTTTATTCTCCTGCGCGATGCTGAAAAGCATCATGACGCCCAGCAAGGTGACAAACAGCCCCGTGGGGAAGCCGGCCTGAATTGTCTTGGCCTTTGCTCCGGACATAAGCCCTAAAACCAGCGAAAGGCCGAAGGACACCAAACCGATGTTGACTTTTCGCAGAATGCCGAGCAAAATTGCGCCGATAAGAAAGATCAATGATAACGTTGCCATAATATGTTTCCTCCTCTTTAATTCGGTGTTTAAACACTCGACATACTTTAGATGCAAATTCTGTGCCAGCTTTATTTTTTAAATCATTTAGAAAAAAATATTATGCATTTTATCCGAAAAATAAGAATGAAATTTGTCTTAAACAGAAAAATCCCGGCTTGTCCTCTGAATGGGCAGGCCGGGAAAACCGTACTGAACGCGTGTGTCACACTTATAAATAAACGTTTCAGAAACGTGTCAAAGACGTCTCTATAATTCTCAAGAAACAAATCGAATGATGCTTTTATTTGTCGTATTGCGACATTAACCGCCATAAAGTGCTTCGGGAGATACCCAGCAGCTTTGCCGCCTTAACGCGTGAGCCGCCGCACTGTATAAGCGCATCTGAAATTTTATCTTTGTCGGGTTTTTCTTTGGATAGCGCGGGCGGGGTGGCGAGTCCGATATCTTCTAAAAAAATGTCGTTCAGCGTAAGCGCGGCGATACCCCCATGCTCCGAAAGCGTTGTAATACGCTCGACTAACCCCACCAATTCACGCACATTTCCGGGCCAGTCGTACTTTGAAAGCCGATGAACCAGGGCATTGATATGCGGGGTTGCCTTTTCTATAATTTCGGCGTCGTACTGTTTTAGCATGCCCGCAACCAGCAGCAAAATATCCCCCCGGCGGTCCTTAAGCGGGGGAATATCCAGCCGCAGGATATTGATGCGGTAAAAGAGATCCCGCCTGAACCGACCGGCCTGCACCTCCTGGGCGAGATCGCGATTAGTCGCGCAGATCACCCGGACATCTACCGGTAGAATGCGGTAGCTGCCGACCCGGCGCACTTCCTTTTCCTGAAGCACCCGTAAAAGCTGCATCTGAGTCTCAGACGGAATTTCTCCGATTTCATCAAGAAAGATCGTGCCGCCATGCGCCACCTCAAACAGGCCCTGCCGTCCGCCCTTGATGGCGCCCGTAAAAGCGCCCTCCTCATAGCCGAAGAGCTGGCTTTCCAGCAGTTCCTTGCCAAGAGCGGCGCAGTTTATAGCCACAAAAGGTCCGTCCGCCCGGCTGCTGCTGTTGTGAATCGACTGAGCGAACAGCTCCTTGCCGGTTCCGGTGTCGCCGATGATCAGCACTGTCGATTCTGCCTTTGCATAGCTGGCGGCAATTTCCTTTGCGCGCAGAATGGCGGGGCTGTTGCCGATAATATCCGAAAAGCCGTACTTGGCCACATGCCCTTTTTCATAAAGCTGCATGCGGATTTTCTGCTCCGTTTCCTGAATGGCCTTGATGGTATGGAAGGTGCAGACGACGCCTTCAAACCGGTTTTGGACAACGATAGGAATCAAGTTGGCCGAATACTGTACTTTTTTTCGCGTGATCATGTAGTTGAGCAGCGGTTTTCTTCCCGCAGCCAGCCGATTAAAATCAACCTGCGAAAAAAACATTTGAATCCCCTTACCGATGCATTCCAATTCGTCTTTTTGAAGCAGGGTCAGCGCCATGGGGTTGGCCAGCGTAATGACGCCACTGTCATCCGTTGCTAAAATAGCGTCATTGGAGAACTGTAATATCGTGCTGTAGCGCTGAGAAAGCAACCGGAAATGGTTCTGCTTCTTCTCTTCCTCCTTTTGGACATTCAAAAGCTGAAGCGCGACATCGAGGGCAATTTCAATATTCTCTTCTGTGTTCTCGACTATTGTATGCGGAATATACAGCTTTTTAGCCAGCGTGGGCAGAAGAGCGCCGCCGCCCAAAAGAATGGTGGCTTCTCCGCCGACGGCGCTTTCGACCACTTTTTCGTAATTATCGGTGCTGTCATAGCTGTAAAGCAGCGCATCGGGAATGCCGATATACCGACAAAGCTTTCTGAGTTCGGGGATGAAGGTGATATATTCCACAATGCCGATGCGGCCCCGGTGCTCGCGCATCAGGTCGATGTGGCGCAGATAATCGTTCATGGTTGTGTTGATTTTGACCACCTGAATATCCAAATGCTTACCCAGCAGGTCCGCCGTACCCTTACGGCTGATCAACACCTTTGCGCCGCGCTCCTGAAGCGCCCGGCCGATTGGCAGCGCCTCGTTGAGTACCCCGACATACGCGCCAACCGTAACACCTCTGCGCCGGCAGACGCGAAGCGTATTCTCCAGCAGCAGTTGCGACGGTGCCACCAGACAAATTTCCGGCACCTTATCCGGTAACGATTGTTCAATCATCCTTTAAATCCTCCATCGGTCATTAAGGGGGTATACGTTATTGAATAGGCCCTAGGAGTCTGCGATCATTGCAGCGAACACAAATATCTATGATAGGCTTCATTATCGTAAAACACAGTCTCATCGAGTTTCCCATTTAAGCCTCCTGGAAGATAGTAATATTTTTTAATTATATCATATAGATATTGCGGAGTAAAACAACTGTTAAAACGCTAAGATTTCTCAGAGCAGCACTGTAAGTAGCATGTTTGCCAAAGCATTATTTTGAACT
>DALYYK010000028.1:0-6983 GCA_031983305.1 Candidatus Fimivivens sp.
CTTTCGGCTGTAGCCACCGGTGACGTCGACCTCAAATATTATATTGAGGAAGAAATTCAACCTGAGATTGAAAAGCTCAGCGGCGTTGCCTCGGTTGAAATTTCAGGCGGCGCAGAGGATTATATCAAAATTGAACTCAAGCGCGAGAAGCTGGCGCAGTATAAGCTGACAATGAGCAGCCTCGCCAATATCGTGGGCGCGGCGGACTTCTCTTTACCCGCCGGCAGCATCGAGCAGGGTAATCTGGATCTGATTCTGCGCGGCGGCGTCAGCTATAACACCGCCGAGGCGCTGCGCCACCTGCCGATTACGCTCCAAAGCGGCGACATTATTCATCTGTCGGATGTCGCCAATGTCTATCAGGCCAAAAAGGATCAGGATTCGTTGAGCTATTACAACGGGCTTGAAAACGTGACGCTCAGCGTCACTAAGCGCCAGAGCGCTTCGACCGTCGCGATGGCCCAATCGGTCAAAAAGGTCGTTGATGAAATCAACCGCTCGAACCGGGGCATTAAGATTGAAATTATCGATGACACCAGCGAGCGCATTGTCTCCTCTATTATCGCTGTCGTCGAGACGCTGTTGCTGGGCGTTGTGCTCGCCATGGTCGTGCTGTTCCTCTTCCTGGGTGACTGGCGCGCCTCGTTGATCGTCGGTTCTTCAATACCCCTGTCGCTGCTGGTCACCATGCTGGCCATGAGCGCGATGGGCTTCTCTTTCAACATGCTCTCACTGGGCGGCTTGGTCATCGGCGTCGGCATGATGGTCGATAACTCAATCGTCGTCATCGAAAGCTGCTTTAGACTCAAGACCGGAACCGACTCTTACCACACAGCCGCCATCGAAGGCACCAAGGTGGTTGCAAGCTCGATTATTGCCTCAACCGTCACGACGGTCGTTGTGTTCTTGCCCATTGCGTTTATCAAGGGCTTATCGGGGCAATTGTTCGGCCAGCTGTGCTTTACGATTGTGTTCTCGCTCATCGCCTCGCTGATTTCGGCACTCACCGTTGTACCGCTGGTGTTCTACCGTTTAAAGCCGGTTGAGAAGGATCAAGGCTTTATGATGCGGCTGATGGATAAGCTTTCGGCCGCGTACGCCACCTTTTTGCCCAAGACCTTCCGCCGCAAAAAGACGGTCGTGCTGATCGCGGTGGTGCTTTTGGCCGGTTCGGTGGCACTGGTGCCGCTGATCGGCATGGAGCTGCTGCCCGAGACCGATGACGGTATCATCACGATTGCGCTCGACGTGCGCCCCGGTACCAACTTGGGCCGGGTCGGCGAGCTGCTGACCCCGCTTGAGGAGATGGTCAAAGCCCATCCCGATGTCGACCATTATTCCATGACGGCAGGCGGCTCGGCGATGTCCACGCTGATGGGCAATAGTTCCGACGCCTCGATTACAGCGTACTTAAAGAAAAACCGTGACACCCAAACTAAAGAGCTCGTGGATCAGTGGCGCCGCCAGACGGTTAACCCCGTCGATTGCGACATCAGCATCTCCTCCTCGAGCCAAACCGCCCAGATGACCGGCGGCAGCGATATTGCGCTGTACGTGCAGTCGACCGATTACGAAAGTCTGCAAAAGGGCGCGTTGCAGCTTGAAGAAATGATGCGGCAGAACTCGGATATTCTGCGTGTCAGCTCGACGGTCGGCACCGGCAACCCGCAGGCTGAGATTAAAGTCGACCCGGTCAAGGCCAGCGCGCGCGGCCTCGTGCCCAAGCAGGTCATGGGTGAGATTTACAGCGTCATGCAGGGCTCCAAGGCCTGTGACATCACCAATAATGGCCGCGAATATGAGGTTCGGGTGGAATACCCTGCCGACAGCTTTAAGACGGTGAACGACCTTGTTTCGCTCAACCTGACCAACGCAGCCGGTATGTCGGTGCCGATGCTCGATATCGCCACGATTGAATATTCCAACAGCCCGTTGAGCATTTCGCGTCAGAATGGCCGCTATATTATCACGGTGAAGGGCCAGCCGACCTCCGACGCGCCCAAGACCCTTGCCAAGACGCTTAAAGCGCAGGCAGAAGGGCTGACCCTGCCCAACAGCGTCGAGCTGACCGACACCACCGACTCAGAACGCATGATGGAGGAGTTTACCGTCCTGTTGCAGGCGATTGCCACCGCTGTGCTGCTGGTGTTCATGGTCATGGCCATGCAGTTTGAATCGCCACTCTTCTCGATTGTTGTTATGATCTCGGTGCCGTTTGCGCTGATCGGCTCGTTCTTAGGGCTGTTCGCCTCTAACAGCACCATCAGCATGCCGTCGCTGCTCGGTTTCCTCATGTTGTCGGGCATCGTCGTCAACAACGGCATTCTGCTGATCGATACCGCGAACAATATGCGCGTGGAGCGCAATCTTTCCGCCGAGGATGCGCTTCTCACCTCCGGCATGCTGCGTATGCGCCCGATTTTCATGACCACGCTGACCACCGTGCTGGGCATGCTGCCCATGGCCATCGGCATCGGCGGCAACGCGGCGCTGATGCGCGGCCTCGCGCTGGTCATCATCGGCGGCATGATCACCTCGACCGCGCTGACACTGTTGCTCATCCCCTCGTTCTATCTGCTGTTTGACAAGCAGGAGCGGCTGCGTAAAAAGCAGCTGAAGCTGGAGAAGAAGGCCGCTAAAAAGGCCGCAAGAAATGCCGGTCTAAACTAAGGGCCCATATTACAAAAACAGAAACACCCCGCGGTGGCGCAATTTGCGCTGGCACTGCGGGGTGTTTGTTGATTTATAGAACTGATCGGGCAGCGCGATATCGTTTAAACGGCATGAAAACAGAAGTAGGATTCGCGCCGATATTTTGTGCGCGCCCAGGATGACGAACAACAATGCGGCGAGGCACAAAACAGGCCGTTTAAACAAGCCTATTTTCAGAGTATCCGGCTATAAGGTACAGGACGAAATAAGCGCTCGACAAGATCGTCATTTTCAGCGGGAGCGTCCCATCACACCACCCTGTCGGAATCGTCCCCGGCTTTGAGCGACTGGATAGCATGGCTCATGTGGATAGCCATGGCATTGCGCGCCATCATGGCGTCGCGGTGGGAGAGCGCCTCCATGATCAGCGCGTGATCTTGCAGCGTGTTTTTGGCGAACAGCTCGTCGGTACCCATGCGCACCAGCGTGTCGCTGACCGCGCGGTAGATCATCGGCACAAGGTGTACCATGAACTCGTTGTGCGACGCGGCGGCGATCGCGTGATGAAACTGCTCATCAGCAGGGGTGCGCCCGGCCCGTTCGGTAATACATTCGGCCACCTGCTGGCCCCAGCGGAGAATCTCCTCAATCTCGTCGTCGCTGGCACGCTCGCAGGCCATGGCAACCGCCTCGGTCTCGACGACGCGCCGCAGCTCAAACAGGTCGATAAGCTTCATGCGCAGCTTGCCCAAATCGCCAAACTGAATGTCCCGGTAGTGCTTGACTTCCTTGGACACAAAGGTACCCCGCCCGTGCGAGACCTCGAGCACCCCTTGCGTCACCAGCGCGCGTATCGCCTCGCGCAGTGTGGCGCGGCTGACGCCAAACTCAGCCGACAGCTCGTTTTCGTTAGGCAGCTTGTCGCCCGGCGCATATTTTTTAAGGGTCACAATCTGCTCATAGATGGCGTCTGAAATCCTTTCGGACAGGCTGGTTTTAACACGCATGGCAACCGATCTCCATTTCATCGGCCGACTGGCAGCCGTTTCTTTTTTATTGCAGAAAACTTGTCTAAATTTTATACCTCTATCATAAAATTGTCAATGAAGGCATTGGCATATTATCACTAAATTCATACGCTTGTCTTTAAACAATAGAGCGATTTTGCTCAAATATATTGACTTTTACCTAAAAAAGGATTACGCTGACATCAGACAACCAGAACGTGGAAAGCGAGGTGCGCCATGCTGTCTACACTCAAGCGTATCACCGTTATTTCGGGGCATTACGGCAGCGGAAAAACCGAATTTGCGGTCAATTTCGCCTTTTGGCTGGCACACACCGGCCAACGGGTTTCGATGGTGGATCTCGATATTGTCAACCCCTATTTCTGCTCGCGCGAGCGTGAGGCGCAGCTTTTGCAGGGCGGCGTTTCGCTAATCGCCCAAACCGCCGCCTGCCGCAGCGCCGACGTCCCCGCGCTGCCACCCGAGGTCGCGCGCATGTTTTTTGACGACGCGGGCCGCTATGTCGTCGATGTCGGCGGCGACGATGTGGGCGCGCGGGTGCTGTCGCGCTATCAGCCCGAGTTTGAGAAAACCGATTATGACCTCTGGCTCGTCGTAAACGCCAACCGCCCGCAAACCGGCACGCCCGAACAGGCGCTGACCTATCTGTACCGCATTGAGCAGGCCAGCCGCCTAAAGGTCAGCGGCATTGTCAACAACACCCACCTCTGCGGTCAGACCACACTCGATGAGGTGCGCCGCGGCAACGCGCTGGCGGTGCAACTTTGCCAAATGACCGGCCTGTCGCTGGTCTGCAACGTCGTTCCCCGGGTCGTCCTGCCAAAGGGCAGCGCCGAAGGGATTGAGGGCGCGCTGTTCCCGATCGATATTTGGATGAAAAAGCCCTGGGAGGCTTGAAAGAAGCGTTTTTAGCGCGGAACGGTTTTCGTGCTTGGAGATTATCTCAATAGAATGGGAGGAACAGATGCTATGGCTGCAAAAATCACCTTTGCGCAGGAGCGCTGCAAGGGCTGCGCGCTGTGTACCGCTGTATGCCCGCGTTATATCGTCGCCATTGACGACGCCGTGACCAACCGCAAGGGGTATCATCCCGCAACTGTGACCGATCTTTCGCTGTGCATCGCCTGCGCGAGCTGCGCAAAAATCTGCCCGGATTCGGTCATCACCGTCGAAAAAATCTGATTGGGGGAAAAACTATGGCTATGGAACTCTGGAAGGGCAACGAGGCCATCGCAGAAGCTGCGGTGCGCGCCGGCTGCCGCTATTTTTTCGGGTACCCCATCACGCCGCAGAATGAGATTCCCGAGTACATGTCGATGCGGATGCCGCAGGTGGGCGGATGTTTTCTGCAAAGCGAGTCGGAGCTGGCTGCCATCAACATGGTGTATGGCGCGGCGGGCGCGGGCGCGCGGGTCATGACCTCCTCCTCGTCGCCCGGCATCAGCCTTAAGCAGGAGGGCATCACCTACATGGTCGGCGCTGAGTTGCCCGCCGTCATCGTCAACGTCATGCGCGGCGGCCCGGGGCTTGGCACGATTCAACCGGCGCAGGGCGACTATTTTCAGGCCACGCGCGGCGGCGGCAACGGCGACTACCGCACGCTGGTTTTAGCGCCCAACACGATTCAGGAGGCGGTGGATCTCACGCAGGACGCGTTTGATTTAGCCGACCGCTACCGCAACCCCGTCATGCTGTTGGCCGACGGCATGATCGGCCAAATGATGGAACCGATCGAATGGCGCGATCGGGGCGAAAAAGCGCTGCCCGCCAAGGACTGGGCCACGACCGGCACCAAGGGGCGGCGCGCCCACAATATTGTCAACTCGCTGTTCATCGACCCGGCGCTGTGCGAACTGCACAACCGGCATCTCGATGAAAAGTTCCAGAAAATCGCCAAGAACGAGCTGCGCTATGAAGAAATCGATACCGAAAACGCCGAGCTTCTGCTCGTGGCCTATGGCACGCCGTCACGCATCGCGATGAGCGCCGCCGACCTGCTCGCACAGGAGGGTATCAAGGCGGGGCTGTTCCGGCCTATCACGCTCTGGCCCTTCCCCGAGGCGGCGCTTCGCGCGGCGATTGCGCGCCCGTCGGTCAAGGCGGTGCTCTGCGTCGAGATGAGCATGGGCCAGATGCTTGAGGATGTCCGCTACGCGGCGCTGGACCAAAAGCCGGTCGCGTTCTGCGGCCGGTCGGGCGGCGTCATACCCACACAGCATGAGATTGCGGCCGCCGCCAAAGCGGCGCTGGGGAGGTGAACGACATGGCCATCATCTATGAAAAATCCAAGGCGCTGACCGACAAGGAGCTGCACTACTGCCCGGGATGTTCCCATGGCATTGTGCATAAGCTGGTCGCCGAGGTTTTGGAGGAATTGCAGTTAACTGAACGCGCAGTGGGTGTCAGCCCGGTGGGCTGCTCGGTTTTTGCCTACGATTATTTTGCCTGCGACATGCAGGAGGCGGCGCACGGGCGCGCCCCGGCGGTCGCGACCGGCGTTAAGCGCGTGCTGCCCGAGGCAGCTGTCTTCACCTATCAGGGCGATGGCGACCTCGCGTCGATCGGCATGGCCGAAATCGTCCACGCGGCGGCGCGCGGCGAGAAATTCACGACGATTTTTATCAATAACGCCATTTATGGCATGACCGGAGGCCAGATGGCCCCGACCACGCTGGTCGGGCAGCGGGCGACCACCGCCCCCTTGGGGCGTGACAAGGCGCACTGCGGCGCACCGATACGCATGAGCGAGCTACTCGGCACGCTCGACGGCGCCGCTTATGTCGCCCGCGTGGCGGTCGATACGATCCCGAATTTAAACAAGGCCAAAAAGGCGATTAAAACCGCCTTTGAGCTACAGATGCAAAACGCGGGCTTCACCTTTGTCGAGGTACTGGCGGCCTGTCCGACCAACTGGGGCAAAACGCCGCTTGAGGCGGTCCAGTGGCTACAGGAAAATATGTTGCCCGTCTACCCGCTCGGCGTGGTGAAGAACATCCGGGAGGAGGTCGCGGTATGACGAGAGAAATCATCATCGCGGGTTTCGGCGGGCAGGGTGTTATGGCGATCGGCAAGACCATGACCGAGGCGGGCCTCGCTGATGGGCTGCATGTATCGTGGCTGCCCTCCTATGGACCGGAGATGCGCGGCGGCACGGCCAACTGCTGCGTCGTGCTCTCAGATAAGCCGGTCGGCTCGCCGGTGGTGCTCAGCCCTACCGAGCTGATCGCGATGAACAAGCCCTCGCTTTTAAAGTTTGAGCCCACGGTGCAGCCCCGCGGCATCATCCTCATCAACAGCTCGATT
>DALYYK010000028.1:6993-13181 GCA_031983305.1 Candidatus Fimivivens sp.
CCCCGTGCGTGACGATGTCAGAGTCTATTACATCCCCTGTGTCGAGATCGCCTCCGACCTCGGCAATGCTAAAGTAGCCAATATGGCCATGCTGGGGGCGTATCTTGAGGCGACACGGGCGCTGAGGGTCGAGACGGTTTATGACATGCTGCGGCGCATTTTCCACGGCCCGAAAGAAAAGCTTATCGAACTCAATATCAAGGCCATGTCGGCAGGCGCTGCCTGCGTTAAATAGCGCCCCCTCCTCTTACATCCGGGAAAGGCGGTCCTTAGGGGCCGCTTTTTCCGTGCAAAAACGGCCGTAATGTGTTACAATGACATAAAGCAATTCCGTTACCGACAAAGCCCCAACGGCGTGCCGCACCAAAACCCGTTTTAATAAATACTGTGGAAACGCCGCACGAATATAGATAGATTAGGAGCGTATGATGAAAAAGAATGCCACCGCCACCCTTTTAGGGGTACTGATTCTATTAAACCTCATTTTATGGTTCCGCACAATGGCTTTGCAGCAAAACATCGAAAATTTGCAGCGCAATATGTCCAACCAGTTCAGCCATATATTAAGCGAGGTGCGCAATATCAGCTACAGCGTTTCGAGCACACTGGAACATCAGTCGAGCCTTTTTGAGGATGTTTCGTGGTCGTTTGGCGCAGCTGACGCCGAAGGCTTGACCATACCGCTGACCGTCTCTGCCATACCTAAGGAAGCCAGCATGACCACCGTTGCCACCCTGACCGTCAACGGTGCGTCAATACAAATGACCCGCGACGGCCTGCATTTTACCGGCGTCCTGCCGGTAAACCTGTTCACGCCGCTAGATATTTATATCACCTTTGATGCCGAGGGTGTACAGCGCAGCCAGCAGTTGGCCACCGGCCTGCGACCGTTTGAAGAGCGGCTGCCCACCCTGTTTGCACAAAATGCCGGCGGCAGCAGCTTTGAGCACAACGCCAAGAAATTCACACTCGACGGCAGAATACAGATCGACCTGAAGGTGCCCGAAAACATAACCATCACATCGCTTAAAATTGTCACGACCGATAACGGAACAGTTATTCATGAGCTGGCGGCAAAGCCGATTTTGGACCCGCCGGTGTATTCCCAGATGGTTGACTACCCGTTGGAGATTACCTTTGAGCCCAACCACACCTACGAGACCGCCGTGGTCGCCACCGATAGCTATGGCCTGACCTACCGTACCATCGTCGACCGCCATGTTATCGGCGCTGACGGTGCCCTACCCGATTTTGGCCAGATGGAATGGTGGGGCAATACGACCATTCTCGATAAAAACGGCCGGGTGCTCTACGATCCGATACAATAGCGCCTTAAAAGACTATAAAAACAAGCCGCGAAAGAAGATCGCTTCTTTCGCGGCTTGTTTGTCTTCCAGAATGGGCGCGCTTTACCGGCTCGCCCCGCTAATCTTATACGTTATTACAGCCGTGCTTAAACGGCAGAGGTCGTTTAGCGCTGACGCGCAGGAACGGCCCCCACCCCCAACCCGCTACCCCGCCGGGCAGGGGGCTTAAAGAATACGGCTGCGGTGATTGTATGCCCCACGTGAGGACGTTACCTTCCCACCCTTGCGTCAGTGGGCGCGCATCCAGACTTGTTACGTGATTATGCACGCCAATAAAGTTTGTTTGGCCTCTTGGGGCACGGCGTCGCTTCCATCGCGCCGCCATGCAGGCTAGGTATAGTTAAATAATAAAAAACGGGCTGCGCAGTACAAAAATGTCGCGCAGCCTAATTTATACTGATATTCTATTAAAAAGCCGGTATCGTATAAAATTACAGCATCACACTGGCTCACGGCTGCTGCAAAAATAGGCGCGCCTCTTTATTTTGCGGCGCGGCGATGATCTGCCGCGCGTTGCCCTGCTCGCAGACCCGACCGTGTATCAGAATGGCGGCATCGTCGCAGCAGCGCAACGCCTGCGCCGGATTGTGCGTCACGAGCACGACGATGATCTCCCGCTTGAGCTGCATAATCAACTGCTCGATTTTGTGGGTCGAAAGCGGATCTAACGCGCTCGTCGGCTCATCTAGCAGCAGCACACGCGGCCCCACCGCCAGCGCGCGAGCGATGCAGAGCCGCTGCTGCTGCCCGCCAGAGAGGGACAGCGCGCTGTGCTCAAGCCGGTCGGCCACTTCATTCCAGAGCGCGGCGCGCGTCAACGCCTCTTTGACGCGGGAATTTAAAGCATCCTCGCGCAGTCGCTCGTGCAGGCGGATACCGTAGGCCACATTTTGCGCAATGCTCATCGGGAACGGCGCGGGCGTCTGAAACACCATGCCCACCCGCCGGCGCAGCTCGGGCAGGTCGACCCGGCTGCCCAGCAGCTCTTCGCCGTCGAGCTTGATGCTGCCGGTGATGCGCAGATTATCCTCCTGCTCGTGCAGGCGGTTGATGGTCTTTAACAGCGTGGACTTGCCACAGCCCGAAGGCCCCAGAAGCGCCGTGGCGCTGTTGGATGAAAACCGAAGGCAGATATCCTTTAGAATCTGTCGGTCGCCCCTCCAGAGTGATACCGTATCGAGAATAAGCGCCACGTCGTTTATTTCCCTCCCCTCTTATGCGTCAGATATGAGGACAGCAGGCTGCAAAGGCCGGTGAACAGCAGCAATATCAGCGCCGACGCAAAGGCGGCGGAAATATCGCCCTCGAGCACCGACTGGTAGAGTCCCACAGCCAGCGTCGCGCCCGAGGAGGTGAAATAGCGCAGCCAGCCATCAAAAGGCACCGCCTTGCCCACCCCTGCGGTCAGCAGCAGCGCCGCCGACTCGCCCGCCGTTTTGGCCACGCACAGCACCGCCGCCGATGCCAGCCCGCTCTTAGCGGCGGAAAAGACGATATCCAGCAGCATTTCGGCCTTGGTCGCCCCCAGCGCCAGCGCCGCCGCCGAAAGCTTATCATCGATGGCGGACAGGGCCGCGTGCGCCGCGCCCGCCGCCACCGCGAACAGCATGACCGCCATGGTCAAAACGCCGGACAGCACCGAATAGCGCAGCCGCATAAGCTGCGAGAACACCAGAAAGCCGAACAGCCCATACACCGCAGATGGAACGGCCCGCAGCGCGCCGAGCACCGTTTCAATCGCCCCGGCCGCACGGCTGCCCCCGCCGTAATAGAGCAGGTAAACCGCGCACAAAATGCCCGCAGGCATCGCCAGCAGCAGCGCGCACCCACAGATGACCGCCGTGTTAACAATCTGCGGCAGCAAGCCCGCCGTTCCGGCAGCTGTGACGGCCCGCCCTTGCAGCAGGCTGACGAACCGCTCCGCCAGCGCCTGCCCCCCGAACCGCAGCACCAAAAATGCCACGGCGGCCATCAGCCCGAAACAGATTGCGCCGCATAGGAGCAGAATGAGGCCGCGGACACACTCGGCTATGCGTCTGTACATATATTTATCACCACCGTGGGTTCATCAAGATTGGCGCGCGGGTTTCCCAGCGCTCAGGAATGATATGCCGTGAAAAATCCGCCATAAAACTGCCTTTTAGCTATCGTCACTGTAAGAATCCAGCCGTTTGAGCAGCCCCTCGGACAGTAACGCAACGACGAGCAGCACAAGGCCAATGACAAACAGCGCCCCCCGGTGCGCGCCCCCGGCGTACCCCATTTCGAGCACCATGCCGGGGGCCAGCAGCCGCGCGCTTTTGAAGAGCGCGGGCATGCGCACCACGTTGCCCGAGACCAGCAGCACCGCCATCGCCTCGCAGAGCGCGCGCCCGACACCGGACGCGCCGTTTTTAACAACCTGCCGCCGGACGGCGGGCAGCTCGGCGCAAAACACCGTCTGCGTCACGCTGGCCCCGAGTGCGAGCGAGGCGTCATCTACCCGCGCCCCCGCCTGCTCAAGCGCGTCGAGGCAGCCGACGAATAAATTGGGCAGCAGCATGGCCGCCAGCACGAGAATGACGGTGAACAGCGAGGCGCCGCCGCTTTGCGCCATCTGCCGGGGCAGCAGCCTCAACAGCCACGGCATAAGTACCGTCAATCCCAAAAGCCCGAAGATGACCGACGGCAGGCCGCATAAAATCAACCCAAGCTGGCGCGCCGCGCTTTTAATCACTCTTGGGAATAGGTTTTTGGCGCAGGCGGCACCCAATAGCGCCAGCGGCAGCGCTATAGCCACCGCGCCGCCGCAGGCGACCGCCGAGCAAGCCAGCATCGCCATAATGCCATATTCCCCCTGCTGAGGCGACCAGCGGGTTTTAAAGATAAAGGCGATGCCAAGCTCCCGCAGCGCGGGCAGCGCGCCCATAATCAGAAATGCGACAATGCCAATTGCCGCGAGCACGCCCAGCGCGGCGCATAAATAAACCACCGCATCAAACAGCCGGGACTGTACGCGGCGCATGCTCTGACGCCGCCTCATGGCACACCCGCCTTCGCCGGTTCAAACGGCAGCATGCCCAGCGCACGGATGACCCGCCGCCCCGATACTCCGGTCGCGTAATCGAGAAAATTGACCACCGCGCCGCGGCGCTCCCCCGCGCGCGTGCAGAGCCAAAACCCGCGCGAAATGGGGTATTGACCTGCGCGCACCGTCTCTTCGCAGGGAGAAACCCCGTCGACCGAAAGCTGCCTGACCGACGCGTCGATGTAATCAAACGACAGGTAGCCGATCGCCCCGGGCGCCGCCGAGACGGCGGTGCGCAGCATTCCCGTCTCACTGTGCTCCTGACTGTGCACGGCGGGTTCTGTTAGGCCGATAGCGGCCTCAAACGCGCTGCGGGTGCCCGAGCCCGCCTCGCGCCCAACGACGACGATCGGCATTTTTTGGCCCCCGAGCTGCGCCCAGTCGGTGATTTTTCCGGCGTAGATGGCACGCAGCACAGGAATTGGCAGATCGGCAATCGGGTTGGCGGGGTGCACGGCGATCGCGATGGCGTCGAGCGCCACCAGACGGCTGTCGATGCCCGCCGCCTCCTGCTCGGTCAACGCACGCGAGCAGCTCGCAATATCGCACACCCCCTGCCGCAGCGCTTGCAATCCAAGCTCGGTGCCGCCGAGCTGCGGCTGCACCCAGCCGTTTTGGGTTTTGTTGTAGTCGTCGCTCAACGCGCCGAGCATCCTGCCCATACAGGTGGAACCGGCGATAATCACCCGTGCCTGCGTCGGCTGCTTTCCCTTGGGCCATCCGATGAGGGCCAGCGCCGCCAAAAGAACACAGGATAAAAATATTGCACGGCGTTTGCGCCGCATCCGCACCACCCCCATTTAAATATGGTTATGCAGCGCGGCCAAAAAATAGAAAAGACCCGCGCCCGTCACAGCTTGACGGATGCGGGTCTTGGTGTTAGATGCGCTAATTACACGATGGGCTGAACACTGCCCTGATATTTTTCGAGCATGAAATCGGTGACTTCCTTGCTGTGCAGCACGTCGATCAGCGTCTGGATCGCGGCGTTGTCCTTATCCTCGGGGCGGATGGCGATGATGTTCGCATAAGTCAGGGCGCTTTCGCCGTTGGGATCCTCGGTGACCAGCACGGTGCCGTTGACGCCCGCGGCAATCGCGTAGTTGCCGTTAATGACGGCAAAGTCAACATCCTTAAGAGCGGAGGGAATCTTGTCGGCGTCCAGCTCGACGAGTTCAAGCTTCTTGGGGTTCTCGGTGACGTCAAGCTTGGTGGCTTCGTAGCCGACGCTGTGGTCAACCTTGATCAGGCCCTGTGCCTCGAGCAGGTAGAGCGCGCGGGCTTCGTTGCTGCCGTCGTTAGGGATCGCCACCTGCGCGCCTTCTGCGATAGCCGCCAGATCAGACGCCTTACCGGGGTAGACGCCCAGCGGCTCATAGTGGATGTTGGCGGCGCTGACAATGTCGGTGCCGTTCTGCTGGTTGAAGTACTCGAGGTAGGGGTAGTGCTGGAAGTAGTTCGCGTCGAGATCGCCCTGATCCAGCGCGGTGTTGGGCAGGACATAATCGTCAAATACGGTGATTTCAAGCTTAATGCCCTTTTCTTCGAGCAGCGGGGCGGCGAATTCGAGCACCTCGGCGTGAGGGGCGGCGGTTGCGCCGACCTTAAGCACCGTCAGCTCGGCGACCGACGACGCGGCAGGCTCGGACGAAGGGGTGGCGGAGGACGCGGGCGCAGAGGACGCCGCGCCATTCGAGCAGGCTGCAAGAGCCAGTATCACTGCGGCAGCAGACAATAATTTTTTCATGTTCATT
>DALYYK010000029.1:0-13036 GCA_031983305.1 Candidatus Fimivivens sp.
AACTTTTACGTTCTTTGTTTAGTGCCTAACCTTTTCAGTCAGGAACGTATCGCACTATGCCAATCGTCCCATAATGATCCGCGGATAGTCAGCGAGTCGGTGAGATTAGCCGAGAGCATGCCGTCTGGCGTCCAAGCGTCTATAAGCCATGTGTTGACGGTATAGGCGCCGTCAGGCATCCATATCGGCGTGAAATGGGTACGGTTTCTGTAAGTGGAATAATTGTTTTGCTGGAACTCAAACCGCCCCGATCCCATGCGCTCCAATAGCCGCCAATAGCTTTCGTAACCGAATTCTGGGAAGTAACTCACCGAGTTTTGCGGCTGCGTAACCGCAGAGCTTTGTGTAGAGCTGACGCTGCCGGTCGCAGTTTGGTTAATGCCGTATCCCGACTTCATGACCCGGCCGCTGGCAGTCGGGTTTTTGTCGTCGCATTGAATGCTCATGGAGGTGGTCAGTCTGGCGCTGTAGCGGTCGAGGTCGAACTCCCACCACCCCTCATCTGTCCACCAATATCCCTTTCTGCTGGTGCCGTGACGCACCCAATGCTCATGCCACCACGGCCGCCAGACGCTCCAACTCGCCGTATCTTTTGCGGCCCTGCTTGGGACGGAGGCGGTACGGAAGCTGTCGTTGCGGTCATCCGCGACGGGGTTAGGCGGCGGGTTCTTGTCGAGGTCAACGATCTTGACATTGAGGGTTGTTTTGGCGGTTCTGCCGGGGCCGGACACCGACACATGGATGGTCATGTTCTGCTCGGTGGCGGGCGTTCGCCATTTAACCCATGCAAGCTGGCTGTCGCCCGCGGGATAGTATACGTTGCCTACGTTGTAGGTTGTGCCGCCGATATTGAAGCTGACACGGGTTGGTCTGTCGGGGTCGGATTGGCCGCCGCTGACAGTGACCGCCGTGATGACCTCGGTGTTGACGCGGTACTCGTAGTCATACGCGCTGACCTCCAGCTCCTCCGGTTTTTCGGTGAAGCGAACGATGCCGAGTCCTAGACTGGACTTGATATCGGCATTGGACGCCGCGCCGGTTTTGCTGCCGCTCCACGCGGGATAGCCGAGATCAGAAACCTCCAAAAACATCGCCAGCGGCAAATTCTTGTGGGTGAGGTGCTGCATTTTGCTGCGGAGCAGACCGCTTGTTTGTTCGTCGTAAAGCGCGGCTTCTGTGGCGGTGGTGGCGATCATTACGCCCTCGAACTTGTAGAACGCAAGCGGCTCCAGCAGTATTTTATAATCACCGCCGATGAGAATATCGTAGTTCATACCGGTGTGATTGGCAATCATCTGCACGATGTACTCTGAACAGAAATATTGCTTGATTGCTTCAATGTTGTTGCTGCCGTTGGTGCTGATAATTCGCGGCATAGCCAATGGCGGATTGATATACTGGTATTTGCTCGTTGTTGGCGTTAATGCCCGGCCAGCGCTATATTGTTGTTTGCTTATCTTTCCAAATTGGACCTGAATGTTATTAGGGGACTTGTTAGTAATGTCAATGGGGGTTGTAACCGTTGCGTGGTCGCTAGCTCTCACTACCGTTACACGAACCCCTTCATTGCCCGAATTCCATGAGTTCGTGGAAGTGCCGGCGTCCATACCACCTCCGCCACCATCGATATTACCGCTGCCACCTGTATCGGCAAATGCGGTAATCGGACAACATAGACAAAAAACGAGCAGGGACAGCAGTGCTTTAAAAACTGACTTGTTCATTTTTCCTCCCGTTTTGAATGAAAAAGGCACGGTATTTTCAACCGTGCCCACTCTTTTATATATGCGATTTAATCCATCCTGCCGACTTGTTTATTGATGTCTCCATCGCTTTCACCGACAATACCTTGGCCGCCACCGCCATTGTCGGTAATCCATCCAAAGCCGGGTACATAAATTTGGCCGTCTTTGGTGTCGCCGCCCTGCGGCTGATTGTCTGTTTCGGGGGTATTCTCGGAGGGGTTCCCCTCATCTTCCTCGGCGGCCTTCTCACCATTGGGCTTTTGATCGGGATTCCGGAGCTGTTCTTCGGTATACTCCGGTTTGCTGACATCCCCTTGGATGGTCTGCTCGGTGCCGCTGGAAACCGCACCGTTATCGGTATTTTCCGGCAGTGTGGTTTCGGGCGGGACGACCACCACATCCTCATCTTTTTCTGCCGGTATATCAGTGCCCACGGTTACATCGGACTGAGAACTGATCGGCAACTCCGGCTCAGACCCTAGATTATCTGCAGGCTTTTGGCTCTTGAACTGCTGGCTGATGCCTGCCACCAGCGCCGCGCAAAGAACAAGGCACCCGATTACAATCAGCCATTTTTTCGTTTTATTATTCACTAAGAGTATCCTCCTATTTGTTTAAATGCTTAGGTTCGCTTTTAAGCTACACCCTATCACGAACCTCTTGGAAAGTCTATCCTTATTATAAAGGAACTTGTCCAAGAGGTCAAAATTTCGGGGTGTAGCCCGCGCTGGTCTTGAGCTGAACGCGCACGGGCGGCAGCAGCTTGCCCGCAAAAGAGACGGGGACCTCCAACATGATGGTACTATCGGCTTCAAAACGCGCGCCAATCTGGTCGCGCGAGGCAAGGGGGGCATTTCGGATATCCACCGAAAGCCCCCAAACCTTGAACTCCAGCTTGCCCTCCGAGGTGCACTTTTCATGGTATCCGCCGCTATAGGAAAGTCCCAGAATACTGTCCAGCCGGTCATAGATGTAGCCATAATCGAGGCTTTCTTCAAAGTACTCAGCCATGGGCTGATAAGCGCCGGAGTACCCCTCGCGCACGCCATGGTAGACGTCATCATAGTTATCGTTAACGACCGAGAGAACGGCGGTTTGAGCCGCGTCCCGCACCCCCTGCGCCACGATGACGAGCCGGAAATATTCCGAGATGCCGCAGAATATCAGCAGCAGCGACAGGGTGATCGCAACGATCAGCGGAAAACCGGCACCGCTTTTGTCTTTTAGGATTGCTTGGATTTTACGCACTTCAGCACCTACTTCCAGTAAATCTCGGATTTTCCGGCAGCGTCGGCACGCAGCGTAATCGGGAACGAGCCAAACCCGGCGAAAAGTCCGATGTTGGTCTGGTAGGTGACCGTCACCGTGACCTCCTCATTGAGCTGAATCTTGCCGGTCTTGGACCATCGCACGGCAGGGATTAGCCCTGTTTTCTCGCGCAGGGCCTGCTCACGGCGGGCGGTTTCGGTTCCCACACGACCGGCGATTTCCGCCTCGCGCACCAGCTCCACCGCAAAGGTATTGAGCTGCTGCCTTTGGATATAGACCGGCAGCACCCGCACCGCAATGGCGATGACCAGCATGGCGCAGAGTACCAGCACCGCCATGTCAATATAGCCCTCGCCCCGCTTATCCTTGAGGATTTTTAGCATAGGGTCACCCCCTGCTCGAAGGGCGTCGGCTCCTGTTCCGCCTTTTGAACAAAATCGCTTAGTATATACCATGTCCCCTTGCTGAAATTTGCGACATGGATTTCCTGATCCAACAATTCTTCTGCGTCGATTTCCATGGCATATTGGGGGTCACCGGGATGCCCGTTTACACGCTCGCCAACCAGCACACGCCGTGCTGCTTCCGGCGTCAGATACACACAGCCATAGGAAGTGATCATGTCAAGATTGGCGCAGGGATGGCATTCGATGAATTCCCGCACAGTGACTTTTTTGTCCGTTGCGGGAGCCGGCGTATAGTCCGGGTCGAGGGCGTAGTCCTGCTCCGCGTCGCCCCTGTCCATCAGGGTCCAGAGCGCATGATTCAGCTCCTCGCTGAAATCGACCGATTGCTCGGATATCCACTGATCCCGCGCGACCTTGAACGGGTTTTCAAAACGCAGCAGGTATTCCATATAGTCCTCCGGATACCCGCCGCCGTACAGTTCGTTGTATACAAAGCGGGCGGCAGTAATCTCACCGCTTTTTCCGATAAGAGCGCCTTTGGAAAGTCCGTACAATTCATGGAGGTAATCGTTCCAGTTGCGGTCGAGCTTTTCCCGAAACGTCTCTATCATCTGTTCTCGTTGCATTTGTGCGCCTCCTTAAAACATCCCGCTGAGGGACTTGATGATCTCATAAACGATAATCGCCATATAGGTCATGAGAAAACACAGGAGCATGGCAAAGGAGAACACGCGGATTTTAGGCGGTATCTTCATCGCCCGCGCTTTCAGCCTTTGAAGCTCCAGCTGCTTCATATCGTGCGAGAGCATCTGAAAATAAACCGCGCTGTCATCCCCGCGCAGCACGCCGATCAGCCCCCGCGTGATGTCCGAGAGCATCGGTGAATTAAATCGCGCCTCAAAACGGGTCAGCGCCGCCTCATAGCTCGAGGAACGCATATCCGCTGTCAAAATATCAAGCTCCGCGGCGAAGTCCCTGCCCGCGTTTCGTTTAAAATGCTCCAGCATAGAAAGCACATCCCGGCTGGCTTTCAGCTCCTGAGTGATCGTGGCAACAAATCGGGGCAGCTCCTGTTCGATTTTTCCGCGCTTGGCCGCAAGCGCCTCGTCCGCTCTGCGAATCTCCTTGAAATAGGCCAGAACAGCGGTAAATAATACAACCGGCGCCAGCAGCGGCAGGACAATTAGGCACGGGATGACGGCAAGCGCGATGGACATCATCTTGACGGCCGCCATAGCCGTGAACAGCTCCGGCGAGTCGGAAATCCCCGCCGCCGACAACACGTTTCTCATTCTGCTCCTTTTGTAGGCATCCATATGGATGTAGCCGGAGAGCCGAACGGCGGCGTTTTGCAGCAGCACATTGACGGTTTTAGGCGTGGCCTTGGCCTGCTTGCCCGCATACAGCATCGCCTTCTGGGTGGCAAGCGTCGGCAGCCGCAGCAGATCGGCCGCGATCAAAAAGAGCCCCGCCGACAGGAGAGCCCCGAATAAAAAGAGATGGATTGACATGGCATCCTCCTATCTTTGGTATTCGATGGGCTGGGTCAGCTTGATCACAAACGCTGTGGACACAAAAATCACCGCGGCGCAGACGGTCAGAATGATCTGCCCCAACGGCGTATGCATCAGCGTGTGATACCAGTCCGGATTTAACAGGTACAATATTGGAATGTTGCCCACCACCAGAAGCTGCATGATGATAAACTCCTTGCGCGGTTCAAACACCATGTTTTCCAGCTCTCCGTTAACGACCCGCATATCCGACAGCTTGCTGACAATGGGCGTCAACGTCATCTTCAAGGTGTGATTGTATTGGCAGGCGATGAGGGCGTCGCACCACTCGGCAAAGACCACGTTGTCAATCTGTGCTTTCATATCATAGAGCGCCGCCGTGACGTCGGGGTCAACCAGCCGGACGCGGGTTGCAAACTCCTGCAACACCGGCAGCACAGGCGGGTTCAGATACGGGAGGTTTTCCTCGACAGCCGTCAGGATATCCTCGTTGCGCAGATAGGCCGTAGTGATAATGCTGAGCGCCGTTTCCAGCTCGGCCGCGATGTCCTTTTTAAAGTGACTCGCCGTGAGCCTTACCCACCAAAACGGCAGGAACATACAGCCCGCCGCCATCACAGGAACAAGAAAAAGGTTCGAGAGCATGATAGCGATGGAGGCCCCCACGGCAAAGCACAGCAGAGACAGGGCGCAGAGCATCGGAAAGCGCGCTGTTCGGCCGGTGACTTTCAGGATGGATTGTACCGCAGCGATTTCCCGGCGCAAATAGGACTGCTTTTTTCTGCGGGTGAAGGCGTCTACCTCGTCACGCAGAGCCTTTGGCCGGTCGGTGAGCCTGCTGAATATGGCGGCGGTGAACACCATCGGCGTGAGGTGGAGCAGCATAAAAAAGCCTGTGATCATACCGACACAGGCGATTAAAAGGATGGTTGTCATGCGCTTCGCGCCTCCTTTACCCGCAGGCCCTCGATAACCGCTTGAGGCATGCCGTTTTCGAGCAGGCGCTTAGCGAGGCTGTCCGAGATGCCGTTGACCTGCGCATGATGTCCCTCGATGATGAATTTGCCGTCCGCCATGCGATTTTCGGTGATGATATACTGGAACAACGGGCGGTAATGCCTTGTGCCGTCCGGCAGGATCTCGCATTCCTGAATCTCCATCATGCGGCGCTGCTTGTTTTCAAGCTGCTTGCAGAACACCACGATGGGATAGGCTTCGGTGACATAGTCCATGAGGGTCTGATCCGACATATCGACGGCGCGCTTGCAGAGGGAAACCATGCGGCGGTAGGTGGCCTCGCAGGAATTGGCATGGATGGTTGTCAGCACCGCCACACCGGTTCGGGCCGCCTCCTGTGCGGCATTGGCCTCCGCGCCGCGCATCTCGCCCACCACGAGAATATCGGGATTAAAACGAAGCGCATAGTCCAGAAGACTGGTTTGGTCGATGCGTTGGCGGTCATTGTCGCTGTCGCGGGTCAGCGTGTGGATGACCGAATTGACCACCTTGCCGTCCTGCTCCCGCACCAACGCCAGCTCACGGGAGCCATTTTCAATGGTATAGATACGCTTGTTGTCGGGGACGGTGGCCAGCATCCAGCCCGCCACGGTGGTCTTGCCGGAGCTGGTGGCGCCGGCCACGCAGACCGATATGCCGTATCGGATACAAAGGGATAGAAAGTCCAGCATGGGATCGGTCGCCGTGCCGCGCTTGACAAAGTCTGCCTTTGTCATACTCTGCGGATTGACGATGCGGATCGAGGCGGCGATGCCCACATCCTCATCCACAATAGGGCTTTTGAGTACCGCGATGCGGATGTTCTTGCTCAGGTGCCCGAGCACAACAGGGTTGGCGTTATCCAGCACCATGCCGCTGATGTGGAGCATTCTGCGGATAACGTTGACGGCGTGCTGGGCGCTTTCAAAGTGTTCCTCCAACTTCACGGTGCGGCCGTCCGAGTACTGCACCTCAATATCCCGCCATGAGTTGATATCAATCTCCTCGATGCCCCTGCCGTAGATGTATTTGGTTAAGAATCCGAACTCCGCCATTTCGGTGTAGAGCGCGTCGGCCAGCGCGTCGCCGTGCAGGCCGTCTACCGAGATGCGATGGTCCTGCAGATATTTATTGATATACCGCTTCATCTGGGCCTTGGCGTCCGCGCCGCCCGCGGTGATCAGGGTGCTATAGTTTTCGGAGATGTACGCCTGCACATCGGTAAGAACGGATTGAAAATCCTTGTTCTCGGCTTCGGGGGAGAAAAACAGCGTGTGTGTGCGATGGACCGTGGCGAAATCAACCGGACGGTTGAGGGCAGGCGCCGCCGTTGCCCGCGAGAAGGCCGGCTCAAACGCCGCTTTTTCCCCCGGCGCCTGCTTATCGGGCGGCTGATGCTTTCGCTTGAAAAAGGCCGCCAGATTTAGAACCTTTCCTAACATCCGAACACCTCGCTTGCGATTTTTTCAATCTCTTTGCGAAACTGGCGGCTATCCTTAAGAGACAGATCCGCAAGCAGATTGCCCACGAGATATTGCGCCTCCAGCTCCGGCGAATGGGTCAGCGTGAAGGCGACCGAACCCAGCGCCTGACCGATCTGCTCTCCGGCCTGCTGGGGCTTGACGTTGGCCGCCACCTTGTACTGCTTATCCGCGTCCCATCTGGCATCCCGAAGCAGCGGGAGCTGACTCGAGAGATAGCTCACCGACTTAAGATCGGCATTGGCGAGGCGCAGGACATTGTCGGCCTCCAGAATGGCCATCGCCGAGAGGATGTCGTTGGCGATATAGCTGCCGCAATCGATTACAATAAAAGGCGCTATACCACGCAATTCGCGGAACAGCGTCTTGATCAATGTTTCGGAGTAGGGCGGATAGCTGTATTCGTTTTCGCCCTTTTTCATTCCAAGAATGGCGAGGTGGCTGTTTTGCTTCAGCGTCACCAGATTGTGTTTGATAAGGGCCGGCGTTATCTGTGTGGCGGCAAAAATGCTGCCGAGCGACTGCTCACACGCCAACGCGGCGGGCGGGCAGACGCAGGGCAACATGGGCGCGGTCATGTCGCAGAGCAGCAGCACCACATTCTGCTTTTTGTCCGCAAGGTGCTTGGCGATCTTAACAGCCGTCACGGTCTTGCCGCTGCCGGGGGTACCCCAAACCGCCAGCATGCCGCCTGAGGGCTTCTGCGCGGTTGCTTCCACAGATTCGTCAGCGGTGTTGCGGGAAAAGATGCTGTGCTTTTTAAAGTTCATCTACCGTGCCTCCTGTTCCGCGGGATACAGTGACGCTATCATCTCATCCTGCGCGTCTGTAAACTTGGACGCATTGGTCGGCGCGCCGCGGTAAACGAGGGACAGATGCAGCTTGCCGTCCGCTTCCAGCTCGGCAAGCACCCTGCTTTGCTCGGGCGCGACCAATAGGGTCACGGTGGCGGGCAGCTCGCGCTCGTCCTTCCCGTATTTGGCGTCGCCCGTGTTGGCGTCATAGCCGCTGGCGGCGGTTACGCTGATGACCTCGACGTATTTGAGCTCGGGCGGGATGATCGTCATGCCCTGCTTTTTATAGTCGGCGGCAATGACCGACACAATGTCGCCGCTTTGCAGCTTGCCCGAAAGACCGTGTGCAAAGCTCTTGATGGTGACCGACATCGCCTGCTTTGTGCCGTCAAGATTGTAAAGGTAGGCATTGTCCGCGGCGGGAAGGTCCGACAGCTTGGTGCTGAGGATATAGTCACCAATTGAAAGATCCGCCTTGGCGTATTGGCCGATGACCGATTCGGTCTGACGCAGCACGTTTTCCGGCAGGCCGTAGCCGCCAATCTCCACGAGCGCCACCATGTCCTTCGTAATGGCGTCGCCGGCTTTAATCTCTTTGGTGACGCGGACGATCTGCATCTTCTCGCTGATTGCTTTGTTGAACAGCGGCGTCACACCAAAGCAGATAAGCAGCGACAGCAGAATGCAGAGAACGCCCACGACGGTGCGGCCTTTAAAGATGCGCATGGCGTGTGCCTCCAATATGCGTTTTATGAGACGGACGGGTTCTGCGGCGGCCGGACGTTCTGTCCGATTTGGCCAATACCGCTGCCAGCGTTATAGCACAGGCCGCGGCAAGGATGATTTTCTGAGCTTTACTCATGTAGTGAAGCCTCCTAATCTAAAAAGTAGACGGCGATAAAGCCGGCAGATAAAAACGGCGCCATCGGCATCGCTGTAAGCACGGACGATGGCGATGGCAGTTGCTTTATTTTGCAGAAGATAACGCGCACGCAATACCCCAGTAAAAAAGCGCCAAGCCCCAGACACAACCCGGCCGTCCCGGCGGGAATGCCCAGCACCACGCCGCAGGCAGCGGTGAGCTTGACGTCGCCGCCACCGATACCGCCGACCTTGGCATAGTCGGCCAACAGCGCGCCGCCGAGCATCGGCAGTCCGATCAATGCGCCAAGCAGCTTACAGGGCGTGCACGCCAACAGGCCGGTCAGCAGAATCAGCAACGACAGCGTGTCGGGTATCATGCGCTTGCGCATATCCCAGAGGGACGCGGCCAATAACAGCAGACAAAAAAGCGCCGCTTGAACGGCGTTTCCATGCTGCAAAAGCGCGCCTGTCATCTCACATGCACCGTCAGCCTGACCGAGGAGGTGGTGGCGAGCTGTTCTTCATTCTCGAAATAATGAAAGGTCGCTGTTCCGGTATGGCTGCCGCGCGGCAAATCGGTTTCGACTGTCGCGTATTCGAGCGACTGGTTTGGCGCCAGCATCGGCGAGTTGTAGATAACCGCTTCACCGTCCGTCAAGTCCACCGCGATCTCCACTTGGCAATCCAGCGTGTTGCGGATACTGTTCTCAATCCGAATGTTCATTCGGCCGTTTTCGAGAATCGGCGTCGCGTTGATCTTGATGTTGAAGTAATCGGTTTCCAGCGGCTCGGGGCGATCAGCCGTGATGCTGCCGGCCGCCACGGGATCGTTGCTGTAAACGACGACCGGTACCCCGATCATACGAATCCACGGGATCAGCCAGATAATCAGCCCCAGCAGCAGGATTAAAAGGACAGGCAGCGGGAAAATCATGCCGGGGAAATCCTTTTGCGTAACAGCGGCAAAAGTGTTGTTTTCCTCCAACGGAAGATAACCGATGATATCGCCGCGGCGACGGTCGTGCAGCGGATAACGCTTACCGGCGGATACCAGAATGCCGTTGAGCTTTTTCTCCTGATTGGCAGGCTTGTTGTAAAGATACCCCGCCAGCACGGCGTTATCGTCGGGCAGCGCGGGCAAAAGCGCGTGGCTGTTGTCGCCTATGATCAGCATCGCTTGGGGCTTATGCGGACTATCCGCGGCGTAACAGCTGTTCGGATGCGGCGCGTAGCGCTTGAGCGTCGGCAGCGCTTCTTTTTCCGGCAGGGTGGTTTTTAAACGAAATTTTCGCATGGTTCCTCCAATGTGTTGAGGGCCGCCCGTACAGGCGACTCTCCTTTTTACTACTGTGCCAACGCCAGTTCCATGTTCATCGCGTAATCAAACACCAGCTGCTTGCTGTTGTTCCACTGCTTGCCGTACAGCACCGACAGGCGTATCGGCAGCTGCGCGGGGGCGCTGTAGCCGGAATCGAGATTGCCCAGCACCACATCGGAAACCGACAGGTTGGCGCTATTAATGGAGATGGCGATATTGTTGCGCGTCTGTGCAATCGTCAGGTTGTCCCAATTAGCGAAGGCATTGTTCGCAACCAGACCGGGCGCGCCGTTCGGCACCGTCACGCTTTTGCAGGAGACGACCAGCGGCGCGGGGCTGCGTGAAACGACCTTTGCGCCCTGCGTATAGGTGATATCGCGGTTTTCATCAATAACAAATTGCAGCTTGATCGGAATATCCACATCCAGCGTATTGATGGGCTCTACGATGCCTTGAATGATGACGTCCTGTGTGCCCTTGCCATTTACAAGGTCGAAATTGCCCTCTGTATTGCCACCGCCGTTGTTGCCGCCGGTTTCGCCATCTTTATCGTCCTCATCCTCACCCTCTTCGGGATCAGGTGTGGGGTCGGGCGGTAATTCGTCACCCAAAAGACTGCCCTTGACGATATTCGAGAGAATAGTTTTGTTGGCGATGATGTCATCAATAACCGCTTCGTTCTGCGCCGTATAGTTGAGTATGAGCTGTGCGCCCGGCACAGTGGCGGCGGCGTCAAACATGCGCGCGTATTTAACCTGTTGATCGGTCATCAGGTTTGCGCGGATGTCAATTTCGCCGCTGAGGTTCTCGCATTGATAGAACATATAATTGGTCTTGGTAACGCTGGCGGGAATGACTGACGGCGGGGTGGTCATATTGGTGCAACCCCTGAACAGCGACCCTAAATCGGTTGGAGGATTAGGGGGCAGCTCGGTACCGCCGATAGCGGCAGCGCATCCTTGGAAGGCGCTCGACAGATGTGTGACCGCTTCCAAATGGCTGATATCGGGAATGCTGGACAGCTTGGCACAGCCCATAAACGCACCGGTCAGTCTGGCGACGGTCGCGGGGAGTTCTACGGCGCCGGTGGCCTTGCTGCAATTTCGGAAAGCGTAAGTGAGATTTTCCACCGACTTGCCAAGCTTGGGGAATTTCTGCATGTTCACACAGCCGTCGAAGGTGCTGTCCATAATTCGTACCATATCGGGTATAACTTCAGGCAGCAGTGTCGTTGTCTGTCCGAGAAAAGTTGACCCCATATCAATGACATATTTCGGGATTTCAGGTCTTCCAGTCAGGGAATAGTCGCCCAGCTGCCGAAAGGTGTGGCTTAGGCAGACGACAGGATACCCCTCAATTTGCTCGGGAATTGGGGAGGGATTCGTGCCCTTGCTGTAATCGAGCGGCGTGACACCGTAGCCCTCACCATAGGGGCAGTTGATGGAACCGACCGAGCTGCCGCCCCAATGCTTTCGGAATAAATAGGTGAGGTTTCCGACCTTGACCTCTTGCGTCGCGGCAAAAGCGGGGACGGCCATGGTGAAAACCATGGCGATGCATAGCATGAATGACAACAAGCGCTTAATCGTTTTGTTTTTCATGGAATGAATGCTCCTTTATATGATGGCCCGCTATGGTCGGCATATCACATACCGACCATAGCGGGCTGGTGCTGCGACTGCTGCGCGGACGGCTGCTGTGCGGCCTGTTGACTCTGCGAAAGGGCCTGCTGATAGGAATCGAGGATGGCTTTATCAAACGCGGCCTTGGACTCCTTGGTGCACGGAAAGCAAATATCCTTATATTCGCCGTTCCCGGCCTTGTAGTTCGGCATCGATATGAACAGGCCCTTTGAGCCGCTCATAATCTTGATGCCCCGCACGGCAAAATCGCCGTGGATGTTGACCGAGGCGGTGGCCTTGCAGCTCCCCTCGGGGCGGATCGAATGAATCTTCACATCGTACTTGGGGGTATCTTGGGACATATTTTCTCCTCCTCGCCTTTAACCGGCATAGTTGAACATATCCTTGACGCGCTGCGTCAGGGTCGGCATGACCGTCTCGGAAAACAGCGCGTACAAACCGGCAAGCAGCAGCGCGCCGAGCACAACCGCCGTCAAAATCTTGATGGCGGTATCGACATAACCCTCACCGGATTCGTCCGAGAGAATGTTTTCAGCGCGCAGCATCATGTCGCCGGCCTTCACGCGCATACGGATGGCAAAAGTCTCTGCTTTGGTGACTATTTTCTTCATTTGGCAAACCTCCGATTTTTGTTTGGGTAGAAGAACAGGCGGCAAAACGCCGCCTACAGCTTCATGCTCATATCTTGGGATTGGGTCTGTTCCTGCGACTCAAAGCCGATTTCTCGAAAACCGACGCGATCACAATAATAAAACCGACTGTCGCTGCTGTCGTACAGCTCCACCACATCGGACATGGACAGCGAATGCCCATGATAGCCGGGCGGATGATTCATATTGCACCTTGTGTAGATGGCTTCGAGGTCGTTGGTGTTGAGCTGACCGTCGTAGGCGATACGGTAATCGTCCGGATTAGGTTCGCCAAATCGCCGCAACAGGTCTTCATAGGGGATAAACTTCCTGCGCACATCCACATTGGCTTTAAGCTGCCAGATACGGACGTTTT
>DALYYK010000030.1:0-12911 GCA_031983305.1 Candidatus Fimivivens sp.
CATTCAGGCCCGCCCCCTTGCTGTCTCTTTAAAGTGACCTAATATTTATCCGACCCAGTCAGAACAAGATTGCAATCGGTGTCGACTTCGTTGACGGTTGTTTGAGGCATGTCCTCGCCCACATCGCGGCTGCTGTTTATCAATTGGAATTTTGCAATAAGCGCCTTGAGCATTTCGGCTTGGCCAGAAAGCTCCTCGGAGGTTGCTGCGCTCTGCTGGGCCGTGGCGGAGTTTGTCTGCACAACGGTAGAAATCTGCTCCACGCCGATGGTGATCTGGCTTACGGCGCTGGCCTGCTCATTCGAGGCCTCGGCAATTTTGTTGATGACGGTCTCAATTTCCTTTGAGCCGCTGACGACGGCGTTGAGCGATTTTGCCGCTTGATCAGTCAGCGTGGTGCCGTTGCGCACGGCGCGCATCGATTCTTCGATTAAGCCGGTTGTACTTTTGGCGGCTTCCGCGCTCTTGCTGGCCAAATTCCGAACCTCGTCGGCCACAACCGCAAAGCCCTTTCCGGCTTCGCCCGCTCTGGCTGCCTCCACCGCTGCATTAAGCGCCAAAATATTGGTCTGGAAGGCAATATCGTCAATGGTTTTAATGATCCGGCCAATTTCGCTGGAGGAGCGATCGATGTTCTGCATGGCGTCCATCAGGGCCAGCATCTGACGGTTGCTGGCCATAATATTCTCGCCAATCTGCCCGGTGGATTTGCTGGCATTGCGTGCGTTGATCGCATTCTGCTTGATCTGCTGCGAGAATTCATTGAAGGTGGCCGACAGCTCTTCAATCGACCCGGCCTGCTCAGTTGCGCCCTGTGAAAGCGCCTGAGAAGCGTCGGAGATTTGGCTGGCGCCGGATGCGACCTGCTCAGACGCCCGGTTGATCTGTGAGAGCGTTTCTGACAGCGTCAGGCTGATATTATTAATAGACGCCAAGATCGAATCAAAGTCCCCGACATAGGCTATCTGTGTTGTTTGCGTAAAATTGCCCTCGCCGATTCCGCTGAGCAGACGATCCACATCGTATATAATCGATTTCAAATAGTCGGACATACCGTTAAAGTCCTTGGCCAAGTGGCCCAACTCATCAAGGCTTTGAACCGCGACGGTGTGGTCCAAATGCCCTTCGGTCAGGTTTTTCATACCGCCGACCAAATTGCCAATCGCTTTTGTAATAGTATTCACAATCGAGAACGAGGCGATGAGCGATATCGCGACAGCCACGGCGACGGTTGCCAGAAGGATGATCAACGCGTAGCCATAAAGCTTGCCGGCCTGCTGACTTTCGTTTTGGCTGTCCGCTTTATTAGCTTCAACAACGTCGCTAATCGATTGAGACAGCTTGTTGAATGTCCCAAGTGAGGTACTTTGCATCATCTTTATAGCGTCATCCGGCTTATTCAGGCGGCTGAGTTTCAAAACTGTTTCGCCGTCTTTTAAATACTGCTCCCAGTTGGCATGCACCTGTTCGATCAGCCACGCATCCTTTTCATTCGATATTAGGTCGGCATAGGCGCTGAAAAGATCGTCGATGTTGCGCTTTAACGTGACCATAGTCGTTTCAACCGCCGTTAATTCCTTTTGGCTGGCAGACAGAATGTGGTTATATTCCTCGATACGATATTTGGCCATAGAGGCATTCAGATCCTCCGCAACGGCGACCGAGGGCAGACTGTTTGTGGCGATAACGGCGACCGAATGGTTCATCGCGGACATTAACCCGATTGAGACACCGCTGAGCACGAGCATAAAAACCAGCATAAGTACGACGACTGCGAACAGCTTGCTTTTAATTTTCAAATTCCTTAACATGATATCCTCCTAGCATTCAATTGAAAGCGTTCTGCATGGGACGGGAGTCCACGGTCTTTTGCGATGGCGCTGCGCGCCAATGCTGCTTGTGTATAAAGCCCATAGCCGTTTTGCGGTCGTTGCTATATGCTCAAAACACCCTCGATAAAATGGGCTGGGGTAGCTGCGGAGGAGGCGAATTTTAATATTTTTGCACCGGCTCGGCCTGCTTTTTATGATAAGTCGGCAAAACATCGCGCAGGCGGCCGTGGGCATCCTTGACGGCGGCAATAATCGCTTTTTGTGAGGAACCGAAATAACGCCGCCGTACGCGCTCGGTGATCTCGTCGACGCCGTCGAGCAGATCGCAGCCGACCAGCAGCGTCCTGACAAAATCCCGGGTAATATCCAGTACGGCATTGCAGGAGACATCGACGATGCGATGGGTCAGGGCATCCACCACAAACGGGAAGAAGATGATATCACAGTTTTGCTTGATTGGGTTATCGTCCGAGACTTTTGCATGTCCCACCAGATAAATGGTACTGTCCTCATAGCGCATAGCGTTATCCTCCTTATCGTATGGTCACAAAAAGAATTTCGGGGCGGTTGTTAATTCGGGGCACCGGGCTGTCGTTACCCAGCCCGCGGCTGACCAGCAGCGCCGGGTTGCTGCCGTGCAACCCCTGACAAAAGCGCGGAAAAAGCCCTTGCCCCGGCGAGAAGAGCGGCAGCCGCCGCGTCAGGCGCACCTGACCCCCGTGCGCGTGGCCGCTGAGCATCAGATCAAACGGATAGCGGCAGTACGACAGCGTGCCTACCAAGGCGTAATATTCCGGGAAATGAGACAGAACAATACGCAGGCCGTCCTGTTGGCACAGAGCGTCTAAACGCGCACGGTTGTCGGCATATTTTAGCGTCCCGCAGGCGGCGTGAACATAATCAAAACGAGAGACGGCCAAGCCCTCGTCCAACCCCAGTATATGCACGGGAACCCCCTGAATATAGCCGTCAAACCGCGTGTTCTCAAGAACCGTCACGCCGGCTCCGCGGAATCTGTCGGCAATCTCGGGCCAGCGCCCCGAACGGTGCTCGTGGTTGCCTGCGATCAGAAAGCAGGGCGCAATACTTTGAAGCGTCCGTAGCGTTTTAACGGTTGGCGCAAGACTGTGGCAGTCGGCGCTAAGCGTATCACCCGGGAAGACGATCATATCCGGGTTTAGCGCGCGTACCTGTGTGATCAAACGACGGCTGTTTTTCCCAAATTGCTTGCCGTGCAGATCGGCCAGACATATCAGCTTAATCGGCTTTGACAAACCAATCTTAAGCGCATGGCGGGTCACTTGCAACGCGTTGTTTTGGTAGTGACTATAGACGAGGCCTGCGGCGCCAAGCGAAACCGCGGCGGTTATCAGATGCTTCATAGCGTCTTTCACTCCTGACGGCGATATATGAGCAGGTCAAAGCCGAGTTCGGTCTCCAGCCGGGTGGTCTGTTTCAGGCGGCGACTGCCTTCAACGGGTGTTTTCCAGTAATAGGGGGTCATCGTGAACAAATCAAAAATTAACCCACTATCCGTTAGCACAGCCTGCGTACGCACCGGAACACGGCGTTCAAAAGAAAAGCCCGGATACGCTGTTTCTTTATAGGCATTTAAATAAGGCGTATTATAGAGCAATTGCTTTAAGCCCAGCAGATGGCGTTCGCCCGCCACCGCCAGCAGCAGCATACCGCCCGGTTTGAGCACACGGGCAAACTCGGCCGGAACAATTGGTGAGAATACACCCAGCAGCACATCGGTGCGGGCATCTTGAAGCGGAATATTAAAGCAGCTTGCGACTGCCAGCCGCAATGCCCGGCTGCGCCCAGCCGCGGCCTTGACCGCCAGCTTAGAAATATCGAACCCGCAGACCACGGGCGATTCGCACACCGCTTCGAGCGCGCGGCGGACGGCGTCGGTATAATAACCCTCGCCGCAGCCTGCGTCGACGAGTAGCGGCGCGGTATGTCCGCGCAGTTCATCCGATATCAGCGCGCAGATGTGGTCACAAAACGGCTTATAAAGGCCTGCTTCTAAAAACCGGCGGCGGGCGGCCACCATGTCGTGGCTATCACCCGGCAGTTTGGCGTGCATTTTGTTGGGCGGCAGCAGATGCACATAGCCCTGCGTCGCCTTGTCAAAGCTGTGGTTGCCGCCGCATTGAAGCGCCGAACCGATGTCCGACAGCGGCGCTTTGCAGATAGGGCAGCGAAAAATTGAATCGGTCATAATGCTATACGCCCCGACGCAAGAGCGGGGCGATCCTTTCTTATGCTAAACACGGAGTGAAAATCATCAACCGGCACGCCGTTTTGTCTATGGCAGGGCAGACGATGCAGGCGGGCTGGCGGGTACCCAGCGAGGCGGATAATAACGCTGTCAACAGAATGAGTCGCTGGGTTATGGTTTAGCCCGTGTTTAGTCGAAAGTTCTGTGCCCGGCTCGGTCTCCCTTGGCGGGACGGCCTTTTTTTGCGGGGGCTTTCTTGGCGACGCTATATCCAAATGTGCCAAGCTGCCGTCCCAGCTCATAATATGCGCCGTGCGCAAATGCAATGAGATCGGCGTGGTTTAGCTGTAGCTTGCCGCTTTGTGCAATCAGCGCTTCGTCGGCGTTGACAGCGACAATGTCAGCCAGCAGCATGTGGTGTGAGCCGAGCTCCAGCACATCGGTGACGCGGCATTCGAGCGAGAGCGGGCTCTCGGCCAGCAGGGGACAGCTCACTTGAGACGCGGGCTCGGCGGTCAGGCCGCACACGGCGAATTTATCGGTATCCCGCCCCGAGCGTACCCCGCAAAAATCTACAGCGCGCAAAAGCTGGCGGGTCGTCAGGTTGATCACAAATTCGCCCGATTGCCGGATCAGCGGGTAAGAAAACCGCCCCGGCCGAACCGAAATATAGGTTTTGGGCGGCTGGGTGTTGACAATGCCGGTCCACGCGACGGTAAGAATATTGGGCGTATCCAGCGTTCCGCAGGTGACAAGCGCCGCAGGCATCGGCGCCAGCAGGGTGCTGCCCTTCCATGTTTGTTTTGCCATTGACTTAAAGGCTCCTTTTGGTTGCGGCCTTTTAACCGCAGCATTGAAAATCTGTTAGACAAGGCGCTTTTAAAGCGTTTAGCGCCATCCCGGGTCAAACGATTGCCGTTTAGAAGGAATAGCAATATTTTATGTTTTTATTATGCGTTATTTTAACAAAAATTGCAATAAAGCGCAACAAAGAAAGCAATTATGTTGCGTCGTGCGTGAGGTTTTGTGTCACCCCGGGTACAGGGTGATTCATAGGATGAAGTAAGAACATTCTGAAAGGAGTTTTTGCTTTGGATTTTCGTCAGCAACAGGCGGCTATGTGTTATCCGTCGCATATGGTTTTGCCTGCTATGGCACAAACCGATATGCCCACGCCGGTCACACTGCCGTTGGCCATGGCATATGTCCCGATGCAGGGATGGTCGCAAACCTATGATCCCGCAGTGGGCCTACAGCGCGGAACCGTATTCCCTGAATTAGATCTCCCGTTTATGGTGATAGGGGGCGTGTGCAAATGATTTTTGACAGCATGATGTTGCCCGACAACACCTTGCCGCTCGATAGCATCTTACCTAACCAAGGCATGACCGATCTGCAAAACATGATGACCACACAGGACGGGCGCATGATGCCGCAGTCTTCGGCGACATTGCAGGATATGATGGCGCGGCAGAATGCGGCGAGGACTCAGAACAGAACGGCAGCAGGGAATATGCCGGCTACGCAGAATGCTAGAACCATGCCCAACACAGCCACCGCACAAAACAGCATGACGTCGTCGAACATGATGCCGCCGAACATGATGCCGCCGAACATGATGCCGCCGAACATGATGCCGACAAACAGCGTGAATGCCGTTGCGGCCATGCAGTCAAACCGCAGCGGCGCCAACACCAAGGCGCAGGCGGCGCAGCAGCTTGCACAGTGCTGCTTTGCGGTTCACGAAGCGGTTTTGTATCTGGATACGCACCCCGATGATCAAAGCGCGCTTGAATACTACCGCAGAAAGCAGCAGCAGCTCATGCAGGCCAGCGAAAATTATCAGAAGGTCGTCGGGCCGTTACGTGCGTGCACGGTTGATACCAGCTCAGGCAGCTGGCGCTGGGTCGAGACACCTTGGCCCTGGGAAATTGAGGAGGCTTGACTATGTGGACTTATGACAAGCGGTTGCAATACCCTGTGCGCATCACAAACCCCAACCCCAAGATGGCGCAGGCCATCATCTCGCAATTTGGCGGGCCGGACGGTGAGCTCGCGGCATCAATGCGGTACCTCTCTCAGCGTTACAGTACACCAAACCGCGCTGTGGCGGGCGTGTTGACGGATATCGGCACCGAAGAGCTAGCACATATGGAGATGGTCAGCGCGATTGTTCACCAGCTTACACGGAATTTAAATGCGCAACAGCTTCAAGAGGCAGGTTTTGCGCCCTATTACATAGATCACACATTAGGCCTATATCCCTGTTCGGCGGCGGGTGTGCCGTTTACAGCGGCATATTTTCAGTCCAAAGGGGATATGATCACCGATTTAACCGAGGATATGGCGGCTGAGCAGAAAGCCCGAACAACCTATGACAACATTCTGCGGCTCGTCGATGACCCCGACGTCCGCGATCCAATTGTGTTTTTGCGCGAGCGCGAAATTGTTCACTTCCAAAGATTTGGCGAAGCGCTGCGCATTGTGACCGACGAATTGGATTCCCGAAACTTTTACGCCTTTAACCCGTCGTTTGATAAAGCTTGTATCCCAAAATGATTACTTGGCACTAAAAAAGCTGTGCACTCACCTTTCTTAGAGAGGGTGCACAGCTTTTTTGCTGAGAAAAATCGCAGAAACAAATCCCAAGCGTATAAGATTATAAAATTTTGGGTGTAGGCGTAATACCCATAGATTTAAAAGCAATATTATTGAAACGAGGTAAAAATAAAAAGCCGCTCCGGAGAGGAGAGCGGCTTTTTGGTCTGTCTTACGACAGTGTTCAGTTGCAGGGAGCTACTTAAGCAGCAGCGCCGGTGGAGGGGTTGGTCTCAACGGGAGCGGTAACGACGGGAGCGTCAACAGTGGGGTTGACGAGCTCTACGTCAGAGAAGACATAGGAGCCGAGGGTACGGGTGTAGAAGTAGAAAGCCTCGTCAGCGTCGTCATACTCGCAGCCGGGGATGGCAACCAGCTTGCCGTCAACGATCTGGTAAGCATAAGCGCCGTCCTCATACTCGTACATGAACTCGCCGGTACGGTTGAACTTAACATTGTTGAAGTTGATGAACTTCAGCTTAGCGCCGGGGTTAGCGTTTGCAATTGCGTCGTCAGCGGTGGTGTTGTATCTGACGAAGAGTTTGCCTTGGCCAGAAACGTCAACGGTGAAGGTGCCTTCGTTGGGCTCGGTGCCGAACTCGATTTCAACTTCATCATCAGCCTCAAACTTGAGTGCATAATTGGTATCCCACTTCAGAGTAACGCCGTCGTCGCCAACTTTATAGTTGACAGCATCGGTCATCCAAGTCTTGCCATAGAATACGTTGAAGGAGATGTTGACATCCTTATCCTTGATCTGCGAGTACTTGGTATCGGTGCCGGTGGCCGGAGCAGTAGCCTTCACGGTAACAGCTTTACGGTTCAGGGTCAGCGTACCAACGATGTCAGCGTCAGCGGTGGTCTGCTTGGAAGCGACCTTAACAGCGATATAGTACTTGTATGCGCCGCCATCGCTTTTCTTGGAAATAGAAACGGACTCAACGAGATCGCCGCCCATTTCCCACTTAGCCTTAATCTTCAGCTTCTCAACAGCTTCATAATCGGTGATGGGGGCGTCGTTCTCGTCTACCAGCGGGAAGTAAACAGTGTCGCCGTAAGAAAGAACAGCAGCACTCATAGCCTTATCGTCGTTCTCATACTTATAAGCGGTATCGAGGACAACCTCAAGGTCATGGCCCGGAAGGTTAGCAGCGAAGGAAACAGCGGCTAAGCTCATGACCATCGCAACAGCCAGAACAAGAGCAAATGTCTTTTTCATTGGAATATTCCTCCTAAATTAAGTTCATATCTTTCGGCCGACGCTCTCCAACACCGGCAGAAAAATTATGTGGATTAACGAAACAGGGGTAACATAGAGATAAAAGGACGCGGACCCTGTTTCACGGATGCGTAATCCCCGGCTGGAAGATTACTGAAATTATCATAGCATATCTTATCCATAAATGCAACAGGTTTGTTATAACTTTGTAATTTTTTTTACCCGAAAAATTACAAAGTTATAATATGACATACCAGCTTATTTTAAGCCTCGCATTTTATCCGAAGCTCTTCTAAAAGTGTGAGTTGGCCCGATTGAGGTGCGGCGTTTACAATAAATCCGCCACAATTTGCAGTTCGCCAATCATAAAAAGAGCGCTTGGGGCTGGCAAGCGCGGCCATGACAACCATGATGCTGCCGCCGTGAATGACGCAGGCCGCAGAAGAAATATGACTGCGTGTCATCTCGTCTAAAATACCAATTAGTGTGGCAACACAGCGCTTTGAAAAATGTGCCGTGCTCTCACCGTCAGGCGGCGGCAACACGCCGGCAGAGGCTATCCATGCCCGATAATCAGGGTCGGCGACCAGCTGCGCGTGGGTCTTGCCCTCAAAGCGGCCAAAGTCCGTCTCGCGCAGGTCTACAACGGCGTGTGCGATATGTTGAGGATATAAAATCTCAGCCGTCTGACGACAGCGCAGCATCGGGCTGCAATAAACCCGAGCCACCGGTGGCATCGTCTGAGCGGCGGCTTGTGCTGATTCAATGCCCTCTTGACAGAGCGCTTGGTCAGTACGGCCTATATATTGACCGGCAAGATTACCGGCGGTTATCGCATGCCGTACCAACACAAGCTTGAGGGGAGATTCCACAAGTACGCGCTCCTTTTGGTTCGTTTTATTTAGGGCAGGCGCTAAAAAGGCTCAGTGCCGCATGTAAGCGCCAAGCGACAATCAATACATTGCTGAAAATAAAAAGCCGCCGCCACTCTGGAGAGGAGGGCGACGGCTTTTAACAGTCTTAGACCTTGTGCAAACCCTTAGCTTACGCGGCAGCGCCGGTGGAGGGGTTGGTCACAACGGGAGCGGGGGTGGTGACAACGGGGGTCTCAACAGAAGGCGTAGTAACGGCAGGGGCGATATCAAGCTCCATGTCGGAGATGACATAGGTGCCCAGCACGCGGGTGTTGAAATAGAAGCCCTCGTCGTACTCGTCATACTCAGCACCAGCAACCTCAGAAAGGGTGCCGTCAGCGTTGAGCTGATAGAGGAACTGCGCATAGTCTTCCTTGACAGGGATGAACATCTCGCCAACGCGGTTGAACTTAGCGCCGTTACCGTTCCAGAAGTTCAGCTCGGCCATCGGGTACTTGGCAGCAATCTTGGAGTTGAACTTGGTGTCGTAGTACAGCAGAAGCTTGCCCTGACCGGATACGTCAACAGTGAAAATAGAATCGTCAGAAAACTCAATGTCAACCTCTTCGTCAGCGTTGAACTTCAGCGCATAGTAAGTTTCAGCCTTGAGGCCGCTCACATCGCCTTCAACAAGAAGACCAAGACCTTCGGTATCGTTGTTGTAGGTGTTAGCCCAGCCGATGGGAAGGTCAATTTTAAGGTCGAGGTCGTCAACCTTGGGGTGCTTGGACTTGCTGAGAGTCAAGGTGCCGATGATGTCGGCGTCAGCGGTGCTGGTGGAAGAAGCGGTGGTAATAGCTACGAAATAATAGTACTTCTCAGTGGTGAAAGTAGCAGCTAAGTCGTCGCCCAGCAGCGTTTTGATAGAGGGATATACAACGTCGTCATCACCGGTAAAGGTTGCATCAGCCAAATTGTTAATCTTCTTCTTTACGACAGAAACGCTATTGACGAGGTTCTTACCCTCTTCCCAAGAAGCCTTGACCTTCAGGCTGGAGACGGTTTCAGACTCGGTGACGAGCGCCTTAGTTACGGTTCCGTAATCGCTAATTTTTTTGCCGTTGTCATCCTTGCTGTTAACGCCAGCAACTCGACCTTCGGCCAGAATGTAGTAGGCGGTTTCGCCATACTCAACAATACCGCTATCCAGCCCCTTGTCATCGGCGTCATAAGTCAGGGGACCGTATGCATCGACAATGGGGTAATATGCTTTGGAGTCGTATGCAACGGTAGGGTCGTTGTCCGAACCGGCTTCAACCGAGCCGATAACCGCAAAAGAGGTAGCGGCCATGCTCGCAATCATAGCCGTAGCCATTGCAAGCGCAAAAAACTTCTTCATAAACTGAAATCCTCCTTAAATTTGTTTCTCTGATACCGGGGCTCTCCAACCCAAGCACCAGTTCTTGTAAGCAGTATAGCACAGGTATCTACCAATTGCAATACCTTTTTAATGAAAATTGTAAGGAATTTGAGAAAAATACGCGCATATGATTACAAAACGGTAACAAAAATCTGGGAATATGCGTGCAAATACCTCGAGAATTACAATTTCGGTTACTTATTAGGTTTCTTTTCCGCCGGGTTTTATTGCACGGATGATGGCAATATTTTTAGAAGCAAATTCCTGTCTGGCAAGAAATTTTTGCAGGGGCAAAGGCCGACGCATATAAAAAACCGGCGGGTAAACTTACCCGCCGGTTGGCGCTAAAGATTATTTCGCGTATTCGATGGCGCGGGTCTCGCGCACGACATGCACCTTGATCTGGCCCGGATAATCGAGCTCTTCCTCAATCTTCTTGACAATGTCGCGGGCGATGATGATCATGCCGTCGTCGTCAACAATTTCGGGCTTGAGCATGACGCGCACCTCGCGTCCGGCCTGAACGGCATAACATTTCTCAACGCCGTTAAACGAGGTTGCGATTTCCTCAAGCTTTTCAAGACGCTTGACATAGTTCTCAAGGTTTTCGCGGCGGGCGCCCGGTCGCGCGGCCGAGATGGCGTCGGCTGCCTGCACGATACAGGCGATGACGGTGCGCGGCTCAACGTCGTTGTGGTGCGCCTCGATGGCGTGAATCACCTCAGGCGATTCCTTATATTTCTTGGCAAGGTCGACGCCGATAGCGACGTGCGAGCCTTCAATCTCATGAGTCATCGATTTGCCGATGTCATGCAGCAGACCCGCGCGGCGGGCGATGGTGACATCCGCACCGATTTCAGCGGCAATCATGCCGGAGATGTATGCCACCTCGGTCGAATGCACCAGCACGTTCTGGCCGTAGCTCGAACGGTACCGCATTCTGCCCAAGAGCCGAACCAGCTCAGGATGCAGCGAGCCGACCGACGTTTCAAGCACGACGCGTTCGCCATCCTGCTTGATCTTGGTCTCGACCTCTTTGCGCGCCTTATCCACCATCTCCTCAATGCGGGCGGGGTGGATGCGCCCGTCGTTGATCAGGCGCTCAAGCGCAATGCGGGCAATCTCGCGCTTAACCGGGTCGTGGCTCGAGAGCGTAATCGCCTCGGGCGTGTCGTCGATGATCAGATCGACGCCGGTCAGCGTCTCAAGCGCACGGATATTGCGGCCCTCGCGGCCGATGATACGGCCCTTCATCTCATCAGAGGGCAGCGGCACAACCGAAACGGTGGTTTCAACCACCTGATCCGCCGCACAGCGCTGAATCGCCAGCGAGATGATGTTGCGCGCCTTGACGTCGGCCTCCTCCTTCAGGCGGGCCTCCATCTGGGTAATGCGCAGCGCCTTTTCGTGGGTCAGCTCACCCTCAAGGTTTTTGAGCAGATAATCTTTAGCCTGATCGGTCGTAAAGCCCGAAATTTTCTCAAGCACTTCAAACTGGCTTTTTTTGACCAGCTCGGCCTCCTCAAGCTTTTGCTCTGCGGATTTGAGCTTGGCCTGCAAGGCCTCTTCCTTCTTGTCGAGGTTGTCGACCTTTTTATCGATCGTCTCCTCCTTGTGCTGCACGCGGCGCTCCAGCCGCGAAACCTCAGTGCGTCGCTCCTTGAGCTCACGCTCCGTTTCGGTTTTCAGTTTAAAAATTTCATCTTTGGCTTCTACAAGAGCCTCTTTCTTTTTGCTTTCCGCTGATTTTATTGCGTCACTTACGATACGTTTTGCTTCTGTCTCGGCTGTGCCAAGTTCCTTTTCTGCTACATTCTTTCTATAATTAACGCCTGCGGGAAAGGCAATAACAGCACCGATTATTAATGCAATGAAACCGCATATTACATAGGGCAACATGAAATAAAAAATCCTCCTTTCGTTTCTTTGTATATTGGGCAGCCTGTGTAATGCGCTAACTGTATAAACAGTCAAAAATATTTTACATTTTTATTAGATTTCTGTCAAGAAATTTTAAATGTAAAGCCGGATTGCCTAAAAGGCCTCAAACAAATAGATTTACCGTATAAAAGGCGTAAAACCCCCAGACGTGGCTGCAAATTTCTGATTATATCCCCTGTTTTAATACCGGGTTATGGTAAATACAGGCTGTATTAAGGCGGAAAGTTTGCTTTAAATGCGACTGAAAAAATTTTATGCAGCGGCAATTTTAACCGCTGCCGCTGTGCCATGCCGCGCCGTGCGTCCTGCCGCTCAGGATAAAGCGCCCAATACACTTGGGTTTAAGCGGTACCATGCACATTTTGTGCTTTGGGAAAATATACATTATAATATACGGCCATTATGGCGCTCTACGCGTTTGGCGCGCTGAAACGAAAAACAGCGCGCCGCCAGAAAGCTGTTGACAAGCGCACAGCGTAGTGATAGTATCAAGGCAAAGCTTCATCCAATCAAAACTTTGATGGGGAGGCCCGCAAAAAAAACGTACCAGAGACAGACCGCCGCTGGGCTGAGAGCGGTCTTTATGTGTTTTTTGCAACGGGCTACCACCCCTGAGTGCGAAATTAAGAGGTGTCGGTCTTTTATAAGGCGTTGGCGCGTTCCCAAGTTCGCCGCAGCGGCAGCGTTAACGGTCGGCAGAGTGGTATCTTTTTTGCCCTGCGCGGGCAGAATAGATACAATTCGGGTGGAACCGTGGAGTTACGATTTTGTATTGCTTCACCCCGTATGGGGTGGGGCTTTTCGTTTTTTATTTGAGAGG
>DALYYK010000031.1:0-12856 GCA_031983305.1 Candidatus Fimivivens sp.
CTGTTGCCCACGGAGAAATCCGGGGTCCAGCTCCCGGTCATACGCCCGATACTGTGTGCGCCAACGACAGTTTGGTTCAGTGCAGCACAATTTTGTATTGTCCCCTCACCAACAAAATATCCTACCAAACCGCCAGTATAAACTGCATTCGGTGAGCCCACATTGCCTGTAACGTTGCCGATGACATAGCAGTTTTTCACCGTGCTGTCGTAAACGCCTCCTGCCAAACCGCCGATCATGTAAGAGCCGGTGTGGGAGCTTGCGGGAAAACCAATGACACTGCTTGCTGCATAACAGTTTTGTACTGTGCTGCCGTCCCTAACAATGCCTGCCACACCTCCAACGTAAAATCGTCCGCTGAAACTGCCGGTGGCATAGCAGTTTTGCACCATACCGCCGCCAACACATCCCGCCATGCCGCCAATATATTGTTTTGCTGTAATCGTCGCGTTTTCGACGCCGAGGTTTTCCACCACCGAGCCAACGCCAAGATACCCAAACAAGCCCTGATACCCGCCGTCTGCGCGGTCGATGGTCAGGTTGCTGATCTTGTGACCGCCGCCGTCAAAGCTGCCTTTAAATTGGTTGCTGCTATTGCCGATGGGCACCCAGCCCTCACCGCTAGAGTATGCAAAAAGGTCGAGGTCGTTCATCAGCTCCAGACTGACCTTTGCCCCCGCATTGTTGAACAAAAACAGCTCCAGCCCGTTTTCGCGCGCGTTCACCAGCGTGGCGATCTCGGCAAGCTGCGCGGCCGTGGTGATCTCCAGTGGGCTTGTTCCGGTGCCTGCTCCAGCCATGCGTGCCATTCGGCCGGTTGCCTGCGGAATATACACTGTGATGCGCGGCAACTCCACGCCATCCGCAACGTCGTAGCCCTCACCCAAAATGGCGGTGAACACATACAGCCCGCGTGCAGGATAATCCGCATCATAATCGTGATCTGCTTCCCAGCTTACCGGGATTGAGGCCGCTTCGCCCTCCACGGTGCCGCCCACTTCTTCTGGAAATTCCGGTGCGGTGGTGTTCTGCCAGCGAATACCGTCGGGCAACTCGTCGAAGGCCGTCACCGTACCGGTGGTGACAGTCACTGCGGCTACTGTTACGGTGATAATCGGTGTTTCCACGCCGCTGGCAGGGGTAAACCCCTCCGGCAGCTCGGGCGTGAAAACATATGTACCCGCCGCTTCGCCGTCGTATTCCGGTGATGAAGCCCATGTGACAGGCAGGGGAACGGTCATTTCATCCGTACTGTCCACGGTTTTCTCGGTTGGCTCGACTTCGGAGCGATCTCCAGCTTCTTTCGCATCGGAGGGAGAGGCGATTTTAGCCTCTTCGCCAGTTTCAATATCATCTGTTTCATCAACGCCAATCGCTGACCCGCCTGCCGTATCGGTGCTGTCCAGCTCCGTATCAGCTTTTCCCGAGTCCAGCATCGGTTCTTCCTCTAAAGCGGCAAGCCGTATCACCGCCGTCAGGATGTCCGGCAGCGCCAAATCCGCTTCGGATGTGCCAAGCGGCACGCTGTGCACCGTAATGTCCGACCCCAGCGCTTCAAAGGCGGTGATCTCGCCACTTGCGCCAATGGAGAATGTGCTTGTCTCAGCCAGCGCCGAGAAAGGCATCATTCCCATAACCATGATGACAGACAGCAGCATGGCTGTAAAATTTTGAATCGTTTTTCTTCTACTCACACCGTTTCCTCCACTCATATCCCGAAAAACTCCTATTAAGCTTACAAATGACCCCGTATCCTTCCTCAGACATCATTCAAGGAATCGTGGCTGTTTTGGCGTCATCACTTGAACTGTAGTCTGATGAATGCTATACTAAAAAATAATATAACCCATTTAAGTAAACTTGTTTACTTACTCAGTTTATTATAATTCGTCTTTCAAGAAAATTCAATAGAGGAGCGAAAATATGAGAGGAAGAAAAATCGACAAGAGAAAGGTGCAGGGCACCGAAACCAAAAAGAAGCTGTATGAGATTGCCGAGCGGCTATTTACAGAGCATAATTTCTCCGATGTTAACATAGAGGACATCACCGACGAAGCCGGTATTACCAAGGGTGCCTTTTATGTTCACTTCGAGTCTAAGGACGCGCTGATTGCCATTCTGATTGCCGACTACGCCGCCCGAGCCGATACGGACTACAAAGCCTTTGTGAAAACGCTGCCCGATGATATGCCCTGCTCAGAGGTTTTGCTTGCGTTGACCCACAAAATAACCGATACGCTTTTGAATCATATCGGCTGCGAAAATATGAAAAAGGTTTACCAAATACTGTTGGCTGGAACCGTGGAGACCGAAGCGGTGAAAGGCTACGGCAGAGAGCTTTACACATTGTTTTATGATGTGTTGGAAAAAGGCATCCGACGCGGGGAGTTTGCATCTTCATTGCCATTGGAGGCTCTTTCCCAGCATTTTGTGATGGCGATACGGGGCGTCAGCTATGAGTGGTGTATCCGCTGTCCTGACTTTGATTTGAGAGAGCAGACGATAGCGCATATACGGCTGCTGATAGACGGAATCCGAACCCCTTTCTCCACGCCTTTGTGATAAATGCGCAAAATTTTATTTTGTGCGGCAGTCCTGCGGACGAGCAGATTCCTGCCCTCGGATCTTATAGCGCGCACCTCGCCGGCAGGGGCGGTCCTTTCGAACCGCCCCTGCCCTTTGGCTTCACTTTTCTATGACAGCGGCCCTTCGCTGATAATAATATCGTGGTGAAATGCAGTAGTCGTTCGTGTCAACCCAATAGGCGGGCTTTTCGATACGCCGGTAGATGTTCGCGGCCTTGCCATAGCTGTAGAGCACCGGTCCCGTCATATCCATGCCGGTCAAATCCACCTTGGCCGCAATCCCGACAGACTGGCCCATATCGAATTAGCCTCAGAGTGGCCGTTTCACTTTAAAGCGCAATCGAATCCGGCGTCTGATCACCGGTCCCCGCCCAAGAGAGTCCCAATGCCCGCGTTACCCAGGATGCTGCCCTCACCCTTGCCGCCCTTTTTGCCGGCCGTCAGGATGCGGTCGGCCATGCGGGAGAAAGGCAGTGATTGCAGCCAAACCGTTCCGGGTCCGGTCAGGGTAGCCAGCACCAGCCCTTCACCGCCGAAGAGGGCGGTTTTCACGTCGCCGGAAAACTGCACATCGTAGTTCACCGTCTTGGTCAGCGCCACCAGACAGCCGGTGTCCAGCCTGAGCGTCTCGCCGGGGGCCAGCTCCTTTTGGGTGATGGTTCCTCCGGCGTGCATGAAAGCAAGGCCGTCGCCCTCCAGCTTTTGCATGATGAAGCCCTCACCGCCGAATAATCCCACCCCGATTTTCTTCTGGAATGCGATGCCCACCGAGATGCCCTTGGCGGCACACAGGAAAGAGTCCTTCTGACAGATGAGGGTACCGCCCACATCGGTCAGATCAAAAGGGATCACCTGACCGGGATAGGGGGCGGCAAATGAGACACACTTCTTTGTCCCGGCACTGTTGGTAAAGGTGGTCATGAACAGGCTTTCGCCGGTGACCACCCGTTTCCCGGCGGAAACCAGCTTGCCCATGAGCCCCCCGCCTGCGTCCCGGCCGGAGCCGTCCCCGAAAATGGTATCCATCTGAATGGCGCTGTCCATGTACATCATGGCCCCCGCCTCGGCCACCACCGTTTCGCCGGGATCCAGCATAATCTCTACAAACTGTAGATCCCCGCCGTAGATGGCGAACTCCACCTCGTCGGCGCGCTTCATCCGGGCCTGCTGCGAAGCGCCCGGCTGCGCCGGTGCGCCGCAGGCCGGGCAGAACTTGGTGCTGTCCGGCATTTGATTCCCGCATTGCTTACAAAACATCGGTTTGCCTCCTTTTTTCTGTCATAACTGCTTTGGGGTTGCGCTTCACAAACCCTATTTCTGATATTCAAGGGTCACGAGATTTTCAGTGCCTTTATAAGCGAAGCTTATCATACTGCTGTCCTTAAATGCAAGAAATTCCATGTGGTCGCTTTCGGTATCCGGTTCGGTATCAAAGCTAAAGCCTGCTACTGTCAATTCGTCAATGTAGCTTTTAACCGTTTGAGCGCTTTCTACGGTTATCTCAAGACGAATGATACCGTCTTCCCGCAGGATTTGGCCTATGTATCCTTCAAGCCGGGGGACGCCGGGCAGGTCTGCAAAGGGCCATTCCTCTCCTTCACCTTTCGGTTTCGGCGCGTCCCCGACAATGCCCTCCAAGCCGGTGAGGATGAGATATACGCTCTTTTTTCCGGCATATTGGGGATTGGGATTCATAGCGTCCTTACTGAGCATGATGGTATACCCAACGCCGTCCATTTTGGCGGTAATCCAATAACCATCTGGTGTTTCATCTGTATTTAAATCTTCCGCATCTTTGAGTGCACCCTCATAAAAATCGCAGAGTGTGTCGATGTCGTTGTCGCTTACGTACATGACTTCCAGACCTTGATTCGCGGGGTTTTCCCTCACATCGATAATCACCGCGTCCGCCGCAAGGGGCAGCACCGCAGGGTAGCTGTCGGGAAGTGTTTTGGAAGCAGCGGTGGTTTCCTGTTGCGGCGGCTTTTTTGAAGCCCCGGCGGTCTGACTTTGCTTAGGCTCCACCGAAGCTGTTCCGCCGCCTGACTCGCTTGCGGCGGGCTCTTTGGCGCCGCAGCCGGCAAGCGCCGACAGGAACACCAGCATCAAAATCCAATAAATGACCTTCTTCATCGTATCCTCCTTCATCTGAGCGACGCGTGTCGCTGTTTCTTCCACCGTCAAGGCGCGGTATTCCTTGCCCTGACGGTGGAATCGCCTTGGGCGCTTACCCCGAAAACTTTCCGCCGCATTCGCTGCAAAACTGTGTGCCGGTCGGATTTTCCGCACCGCAGGCGGGGCATTTCATCAGAGCCGGGGGCTCGGGCGGCTGTGCACCTCCCTTGATGGCGGTAACCGCCTCCCGCAGGGATGCAATTTCCTCCTTGGCGGTTTGGATCGACTCACACCACGCCACAATTTCCGCGTCCGGCTGTGCGCCCGCGGCAGCCTTTTCCCAATAGAAATTGCCGATCTGCTCCTTAAGCTTGGCGATGCTGCTTTCCGCCGCGCCGATTTTGGCGTTGAGACGGTTCAGCTCGAGCATGTCGTTGGTCTTATCGGCTGCTGATTTTGCAACTTCGCCGATTTTATCAAAAAACTTTGCCATGATAATCCACCTTTCCAACCAAAATGCCTACTCTACGTGTTCGAAGTACTCTGTCACAGCGATTTTGTATCCGTCGCTGAAGGTGAGCTTATTGACCCAAATTCCCTCGCCAGCTTCAAAAAGCTTTTCCCAATGCAGTTTGGTTCCGGAAAAGCCGTCCTTAATCTTGCCGCCTGCGTCAATGGCTCCCGTTACAAAGGTGATGTCCTTGATATTTGCACCGATTTCCCAGCACTTGCTTTCCGCCATCTCAAGGACTTCGTCATAATCCTCGCCGGTCAGGGTATAGGCGGCCACGCTGCCAATAGCCGTTGTCACGCCCACTATCATCCCCACGCCCACCTCGCCGTAGCCTCCGTTTCCGGGCAAGCATCCGATGAGGTATTCGCCCATGCCCGCGCGCTCTCCGGTCTCAAACACCGAGATCACGTCGTAGCTCACCATGTCGATTTCCAGCCATGCCCACCGGGGCTTTCCGTCGATTTGGGCAGGCCGATCCGGCACCAGATAGAGGATTTGCGGAGGCTCGCCGCTGTCTTCCTCTCGGGCCATCCGCTCCCAGAGCAGCGGCGGGAAGCTTTCCTTGGGATACCGCTCCTTGACCATGTCAAGGGCGGAAGGCTCCTCAATGGCAAGCTGAATGATTTTCGCTCCCTGGGGGAGCGCCTGCCAAACCTTTGTGTAGCCAAATCCCTCCCCGCCCGGAAGCGCCGCCGCCTCCATGTCGCTGGCAAAGTAGCCGTACATCAGGTTGTAGGCGTGCATAGCATTCTCGTCCCCGCTGTGGAGCTGGTTGCGGTGGTTGAGGAGATCCACTGTGGTTTCGGCGGTTTTCCCATCGGATTTTGTGGTGACCAAAAGGGCGATGGACCGGTTGGAACGCCCCACAGTCACCCCAAGGGTATCCGCAATCTCTCCGCTCGCTTGGGTAAGACCCCGAATCAGGCGGTTTATTGTCGCATGACCCAGCCAGCGGGATACCGAGTAGTTTGCCGGCTCCTTTACCACGGCCGCCTCGGCCTTTGCCATCTCCTCGATGGCTTTGGCGCCGGCCTCGGTCAACTCCGGCACACCCCACGCCAGCGTATGGGTCATTTCACTGAGCTTTTGCCCCTCGGGCAGCATGGCGGTGTGTGTCGCCCTGCTTTCGCCGTCCTCCAACAGGATGTTCAGGCGTTCAAAAGTATAATAGGAACTATCCACCCAGCTGTTGGAGTCGTAGAGGAGCCCCTGACGGGTATCCAGAATGGGGAGCAGCAGCGCCCCGCCGTCCGCCTTGGGCTTGGAGAGATAGCTAATGTCCAGCGCGTCCAGACTCAGGTCAGGCAGTGAGAGCTCCCGCTCCAGCAGGGTAACCGTTTCATAAATGCCGCCTGCTCCCTCCCCGTCGGAGAGGGCTACGCCCAAGGCGTCCCAAAGCCCCGCGTTGGCGGAGGCGATGTCGGCCGCGCTCCCGCTGAGTTTTCCGTAGAACTGGATGGTAAGGCGGCCCTTGGCAGGCTGAATATCGACGGGAGATTCCTCGGTAGCCAGATAGGTAAGCCCGTGAAGCTCGGAAAGATCGGCGTTGAGCACCGGCAAAAACAGCTTTTGTGCACCGGTCTCATCGGTATAAAAAATCCCCATCAGCGTCTTTGGCGCCTCCTTGACACCGCCAATGCGGCACAGGTTCTCCTGTCCCACCGCCGTCAGGGTGACCGTGCGGTACTCCGGGCGGTAGCCCAGCCGGGCCAGCAACGTTTTTGCCAGCACCGCCAAATCATATTGTCCGCCCCAGCCTTGGGTAATCACCGCCTCCGGCGCGTAGCGGTACAGGGTTTCCGACGCACCGCCTGCGGGAACCCACCCGAGGCTATTCATAAGCGATCTAAAGTCCTCATAGGATTCCACCGCCTTGATCCGCTGGCTTCCGTAGAGGGTCAGCGCGGGCGCGGGAACCTGCTTACCCATAATTTCGTCGTCGGAGAGTCCGGTAACCGCCCTATCCCTCGGTGTGGGGCGTGTCGCCTCATAGGCTGCCACCGCGCCGGCTACCGCCTCCTTAAGCGCCTGTTCAAAATCGCCGTTTCTTTCGATTTCCGGTTTTTCAGCCAGCAGCGCCCGATGCGGGTACGCAGCCGGGCTCACCGGCAGTCGCAGCGCAGGGAGCAGGGGGCTGGTCAGCGTCCATTCGGCGGGATCCTCGCCGGAAATTTCAAAAATCAGGATTCCCCGTCGGGATTGCCCGTCGAACGCGCCCCATGTGCCGCTTTCCTGTATGGCGCCGAACACCAGCCGGTTGGTGCCGTCAAAGCTGGCGGTGACGATGTCTTCGTTTCCACCGGCAAAGCTGCCCAGTCCGCTGCGTCCGGCCACCATCTGCCGGGCGGCGCTTTCCTGCGACGGCTCGCCCCGCTCAAGCTGCAAAACGCTCTCCAAGCCGCCGGTGCCCTCGCCGTCCTTCTTGTCATGGAGGGTGAAATCCAACACCGCCGCACCGCTGTACGTATCCATGCAAAGTGCGTTGACGGTTAAATCAAAATATTCGTGGGAGAAGCGTTTTCCGTCGCCGCCGGTGACATATGGCCGCCCAGCCGCGATTGTCCACTGCCGGGAGTCGGTTGCAAGGTCGGCGTAAACCGCGCCTTTGGTCTCCAGCAGCGCGTCGGGCAGCACAAAGGGCATCCGCACCCTGTCGCAGGAGCCGGGCGCCAGCATGGTTTCTCCCACAAAGCCCAACGGCAGGCGATGAACGACGCCGCTCATAGGCGTCATCAAAACGCCTTGGTCGGTTTCAAGCTGATAGAGAAACCGTTCGGTGGGGTCGATGTCCAGCAGCGCCTGTACCTTGCTGTCAAACTTCGCCTCCACCACCAGAAAGCTGGCGTTTCGCTGGGCATCCTCGGTGGCGGATTCCGCGTTTGCCCGCTGAAGTTCCACCCCCTCCAAGGCTGTTTGCCGTGCCGTGCCGGTAACGGAAAGGCTGAAGGCATCGCTCATCCGCGCCGGCGTCTCGGTTGGGAGCGCGTCTATCTCCAGCATCCGGTCGGGAAGCACGCCGGCCAGCGGGAGCTGGATATGTCCATTTTCGGTATCGTAAAGATGCAGCGACAGCTGGGTCAGGTTCTCGCTGTCGACCCAGTCGGTAAGGAAAATCAGCACACCGCTGCGCGGTTCCTTTTCAAGAACGGTGACGTCGCTTTCGCCCGGCACGGCAAAGGGCTTTTCGGCGAGCCATGTCGCCTCGGAGGGCGGCGCCATCCGCCCTTCGTTTGCCGAAAGGTAGAAATGATTAAAGATATTCGGAACGCTGTATCCCACCTGCGCCGCCTGAGAATCGCTTTTGGCAAATTCCAGCGTGGTGTTCAGCGCAAGATACCGCTTGCCTGCCGGCGCGGGAATGCCCTTGAACAGATCCAGCAGATAGGCCTCCGAAACGGCCAGCTTTGCAAATTGATTGCCCGCTTTGACATTCGCAACAGGCAACCGCAGCAGAACATTGCTTTGTGTCACCGGCTGGTCGCCCCCGTAGAGCAGCTTTGCCGCATCCGCGCTGTAGACGGTATAGGGCTCCCCCGTTTTACAGGCAATGATTTGCGGATCGACACGCTTTCCCACGCCGGTTTTTGGGGTAAACTCCGCAAGCCCCTTGGAGGTATAAAACCGCGCTCTGCCGCCCCCCGGCGCTTCGCAGTCCACGCCAAGGGTAAAATCCACCCCTTGCTTTGGGGAGGGCGTTTGAAGCTTACCGAGCAGCTCGTCAAGCTTTTGAGATATTTCCCCAATATCGCTGGTGAGGATGTAGTCGCCCCCCGCCTTTTGCGCCGCTGTTTTGAAGATCGCTTCCATTTCGGCGCCGGTGTCATCGTTGAGTCCGGCGAACAGAACGCGGATACCGGACGCCCGGTAGAGGGCGAGGATTTCGTTTAGCGCATCGGGATTTTCCGGGTCGTACAGCCCGGCATCGGTGAAGAAAACCAGCGCCCTTTTCTGTGAGGGAACCGGCGCCAAATTGTAATAAGCCATTTCCAGGGCGGTCTTGGTGGGTGTTCCGCCCCCCGCCTCAAGGCTGCCCAGCGCCTGCAGAATAGTCGCTTTCTGATCGGTCAGCAACTGATCAAAGCGCGGCTCCTTGCCGCCCATCGGCTCGGCAAAGCTTCCCAGCTGCATCAGCGTGTCGGCGGGCAGCTTGAGAACAAAGCCGTGAAACATCTCCCTAATTCGTTCGATGCGCCAGCCGCCGTCCCCCTCCTCGGCGGGGTCGACGTTCATTGAGCCGGAACGGTCAACGATCATGGAAACCACCGGGACCGTGCCGCCTTGATCCTTGGAAATGATGGGGCGCTGATAGGTTACGGTGAATTGATTGCCGAACTTTCCGGCGACGGTGGCAAACGCCCCTGCCAACGCCTCCTTGTTGGCGGCGGCAAAATACCCGCCGCCTTTGGAAGCGCCGCTCATGGCAATCAGCGTGGCGGGGTCATGCCCCGCCCCAAAGCCGATGGTGAGCACCGTTACGCCGCTCTCCCGGATTTCTGCCAGGAGCTGTTCCTTGTCCATGGCGCTGCCCTCGCCGTCCACGCCCGGCTCCCGCGAGTCCGCACCATCCGAGAAGACAACCGCATACCCTCTCTTTTTGTCCTTGAGCAGTGAAAGGGCTCGGGCGGTGGCGTCATAAAGGGCGGTGGCGCCCCCCTCCTTAACGGTATCCAACGCCGCGATGACGCCGGCCTTGTCGGCGGCCTTGTGCTCGGTGATCTGCTGCGCAAATTGGACAAAGCGGATCCGGGTGTTTTGCGGCAGACTCTCTACAAACCGCTTGGCGGCCTCCACGCAGGGCCTCATATTTTCACCCATCGAGCCGGAGGTGTCGAGCACCAGCACCACATCGCTCCCGGCGGGTTCCCGTTGGAGGTCGGTGACCACTGCCGCAACCCCGTCCTCCGAAATGCGGACATCCGCCTTCTGTGGGAAGAGGTCGCGCTCCCTAGGATCGTTCAGTATAAAGGTCGCTGTCGCGGTATCTCCATCGGCCTTGTTGCCCAGCAGCTCGACGCCGCCCTCGTTTTGGTCAAAATCCCCGTACAGTCGGGACAGCGCCCCGGCCCCCACGCTGACTTCCGGTGGAATGCTCACCGTTGTGATTTCTCCCGCATTCACCGGGATCAGGCGCAGATAATTCTGGTCCATGCCATCGGCGCCGGGGTTAAGGCGGATGTTGTAATACCCGGCGGGCGCGGCGAACAACATATCGCCGCCCGGCTCGGTCACGCCCGCCACCTCGTGTTCAATGAGCGACACCTCCCTGTGTGAGATCTCGGCCCACTCGGGCGCGTATACCCGCGCTTCCCCCATGGGAAGCCCGGTGACGCGAATGGCGCCGGGCTGCGCACCCCATGTAACGGGCGTGATCTCCGCCACGGTATCCAGCCGCAGGGTGATTTCCTCAGGAGGCGGGGTATGTTCTCCCCACCCCAACTTCCAGCACAGTTCTCCCTCGGCGATGGGCAAGTCATCCAGCACGAAGCGCTCCGCCTTTTTGAGCGACAGCGTTTCTTCCCATCGGGTCAGATTGGTTTGATAGAGAAATCCGCCCTGCTGCGTGGAACTGGAGATCTCCAGCGAAACGCCGCATTCGGCGGCTCCTTTGAGGACGATGGCGGCCGATTGCAGCCTGCCGCTCTGGGGCGGGGTGTAAAAGATATAGCCGCTGCCGGTCACTTCACCGGGTCGCAGGGTCAGCGGTGTCCCCACAGGCAGCGTGTTGACCTTCAGAACGGTTAAGTCCACCCCTTCCTCGGTTTGGCGCGCGTCCGCCCACCAGGAAACGGTGTCGCTCTCCGGCAGGAAGAAGGAGGAGTGGTCCTGCGTCCCCGGATACCACTCGCCCCCCGCCTCACGCGCGTACCAGCGCAGCCAGTGCAGGGCGTAATCCGGGTCGGCTATGGAAAGCTCCCATCGCTCGCCGGTTTTGCTTTCCCGCTTTTCGATATAACCGTCCAGCGTGTAAAATAAGACGCCCTCGCCGTCGCTTCCCAGATACTCGGCGCCGCTGTATAGGGCGCGGGAGCCCAACGGGTTAAATTTCGGGATGGATAGATCGCCCCAATCGTTAGCAGGGCCGGTTTTCAGCAGCGTGAAATCCTTTCCTGGCTCTCCAATGCCGTCCTGAGCTTCCGAAACAATGCCATGCAGCTCAGACGCCGGGGTGCTGCCGGAAGATGCGAGCTCCTCTCGGGGCTTATCCTTTCCGCAACCGGACGCCAGGGATAGGACTATGCTGGCTGCTAAAAGAACAGAGAGAAGGCGGTATTTTGTACTCATTCTGATTCACCTCATTTCCAAAAAGGGTTTTGCAGCCGGTACGGCGGCGGGCATTACTCGGTTGCTTTGCTGGCTGTGATGCTAAAGCCCGCGTCCTTTTCATAGGTGAGTGTAACGGTGACGCCCTCGCCGTTTACCGCCGCATACATCATGCCGGTGCCGGTGCTTATCTCATAAGTTTCCTCTGTAAAGATTTTTTTGATTTCGTTTAGATAGGCCGTAAAATCCTCGCCTGAGGCCTCCTCTATCATAATAAATAGCGAATCTTCGGCCTCCATCACTGAGGCAATCTTGCCGCCTTTGAATTCGGGAATGCTTTTTGCCAGATCGGACGAAGGCCATTCGCCCGCCCCAATGGTCAGCGCCTGACCGTCTTCTCCCTTGATAACCACCTTGTCGCCATCAATATCCACCTGACCGCCGCCAATGTCCTCCATAAATTTTTCGGCGGCTTTTTCCGCGATTTTTTCCTTCACGCCGCAGCCGACCAACGCGGCAAGCATCAAGGCTGCCAACAGACAGCCGATTATCTTTTTCATCTGATGATTCTCCCTTACAGATTGATTATTTGAGCATACGGATGCCGCCGATAAGCGGCAGCGGCTTCATTTCTCCTTTGCAGGCGCGGATGATGCCGATGATGCTCAACGCCGGAAAGGCCCAGCCCACAAGCCCCAGAACGCCGGTGACGATAAGCGCCAGCTGCCACGAAATGAGCATCAGCAGTGTGCTTAAAATGCTGAAAACGATTCCGTAGGCGATGGCTGCTATCAGCAGGATCAGCCCCTGATTGGCGTGGTAGCGGGCGAACTTGGATTCTCTGGCCGCGAAAATAGGAACCAACACAATGATGTACGCCAGAACCGCCATGATCTTATTTTCGGTGGCGTCATTTTGCTCTGACCCCCCGCCCGAGGCCACAGGTTGGGAAGCCGTTCCCATGGAAGCCCCGCAAGCGGGGCAGAACTTGACCTCGCCCTCGGTTTGAATGCCGCAATTTCTACAAAATGCCATCATCATACCCTGCCTTTCTATTGGTCAATCGCTCGCTTCTCTTTCACAATTTTTTGCCGCAGCTTCCGCAGAATTTTGTTCCGGGCGGGTTCTCCGCTTTGCAGCCGGGGCAGATGCCGCTGGGCTTTGCCGCCATGGACGCGCCGCATTGGTTGCAGAAGCGTACCCCCTGCGCGTTCTTCGCGCCGCAGGAGGGGCAGGTGCGCAGCGCCAGCGACGCACCGCAGTTGTTGCAGAACTTTCCGCTGCCGGCCGGCTTGCCGCAGGCCGGACAAACGACGGTTTTGCTCTCGAGCTTGCCGCTCCAGACCGTAGCGGTCTCGGCCGCCTCGTCGATGTTGAGGCG
>DALYYK010000032.1:0-11957 GCA_031983305.1 Candidatus Fimivivens sp.
CAAGAAAAATCTGGTTAAACATGCAGTAAATTCTTGATTGAGCGGCACTTGTATTGTATAGCACAGAGTGTTAAAATGGTATTATGTGAGGAAAATATAGTAAACAGGAGGATTTTTTATGAAAAAACTTTTATCGGCTGTGATTACGCTTGCGATGATTATCGCTGCGGCACCGGTCGCGCTGGCTGCACCCGCGAAGGGGGATATGGTGGTCAAGGATGATGACGATTATTACATCGAGTCTGCCGATCCCGTCGCACCTGGAAGCACGTTTTGGGTGTACCTTGAGGATGCGTATGATGGCAGCGAAAAGTCGGTCAAAGAGCCTAAAAATATTAAAATTGACGAAGTGACGGTTACCGACAGCGACACAGGCAAAGAGGTTAAAATGCTGTCGGTCACCAGAAGCCCCAGCCGGCTGAGATATGGTTCCGACTCTAAAGACCGGGGTTTTTATGCGGAGGTTACCGTCAAGTCTGTTTCGGCGTCGAGCTACCCCGAGGACGGCTATGACGTTGAAAATTTTGTGCTGACCTATACCTCCTATGCGTCGAGCGACAGCGGCACAACTGAGACAATAGATTTGGGCGGCTTTACGATTGAGTATGACGAGGCCGACGACGAGTTTGAAGAGAACGAGAAGATGTTCGTTTATGATAAGGACGACGACGTCGAGATCGATCTGCCTGACAATGCAGGTACCTTCACCGGCACCGCCCGCAGAGATTTTGAAATCATTGCCGCGATGAACACCAAGGTTGACAACAGCCTGCTCAATAAATACCCCAACGCCGACATCCGCTTCTTTAACGGTAACGGCGCGAATTTCCCGGTCAGCAGCGGTAAGCTGACCTTCCACGCCGACAGTGGCGACTATCTCTACGAGGTGTCGGGCAGCACGCTGACCGACCGCAGCAGCACCTGGTCGAGCAGCAAGAACGCCTTCGTTGTCAACACGACGACCATCGGCAAGTATATTGTCTCGGACACCAAACTGTCGGCCAAGGTCGCCACCGACACGAGCAGCAGTACGCCCGCTGCTTCTTCTCAGAGCGAATATATCGGCTCGACGCCGCTGCCGTCGAATCCGGTGATCACCAACCCGCAGACGGGCGCCTGCGCATAAAGCTTTTGTGGCCTTTGATAGGGGGTGTTGCAAGATGTATTGCATTTTGCCGCATCCCCTTTCTGACAATCAAGCATCGGGGAGGATTTTGACATGAAGAAGCTGTTTGCGGCGCTGCTGGCGCTGACGACCGCGGCGACTTTAAGCATTTGCGCGTTCGCCGTCTCGCGCGGGGCCGCCTATATTGAGGATAACGGCTATTACGACGAAAAGGTCAGCAGGGTGACGCCTGGCGGCACTGTTTATATCGCGCTGGCCGAGGCGACCAATTCCGACGTCAACTACAAAATTTCGAGCGATATGGTGCCGACGACGGCTAAAATCAGCTCGGCCAAGACCGAGGGCTATCTTGACGACAAGGATTATAAGCTGATTAAAACCGGCAATCTCGACATTGAGAAGCTGCCGGTCGAGCGCGGTAGCGAGTGGTATTTCGCCGTGCTTGAGGTGAAGGATCTCGACGTGAAGGACTACCCTGAGGATGGCTTTGCCGTTTCGGGCGCGATCAAGGTCACCCGCAAGAGCGGCAGCAGCTTCACGCTCGACTTAGGCGACGCGCTGGATTTTATCCGCTATTCCGAGGCGGATAAAGAGGACGAGCTCTCTAAGCAAGCGCAGCTTTATTCTTTTAAAAGCAACACCGAGTTTGAGCTTGCGTTCCCCAACGGCAACGGTCGCTTCACCGGTAAGACCAAGAGCGCCACCGAGGTGTTGGCCGCGATGAATCACACCAAGATTTCGGCGATCACCAAGCTCGATAAAAATGCCGATATGACCTTTTATATCGGCAACGGTGCCAAGTTCTCGAATATTCGGGACGGCAAGCTAATTATCGAGGCGGATAACGGCAGCTATCTTTATAAAATCGGTAGCGGCAACAAGCTAACCAATATGACCAGCAGCTATGATGAGGACGAGGACGCCTTTGTCATCGAGACCGACGTGCTGGGGCAATATGTGGTGTCGGATGAAAAGCTGTCCACGAGCGGGTCTTCCTCGAGCAGTGATGATGAGGACGACGACAATACTTATATTTATAATGGGAATGACGATGAGGATCAGGGGTATGTCTATGTCCCGCTGATCAACCCGTCTACGGGTGCGGCGGTGTGACGCCAATGGCGGACTTTCGCTGACGCTCGGTTTATTTTGCTGAAAAGGTCGCAGGACAGATTGACTGTCCTGCGACCTTTACTTATTGAAAGTTGTGCCAATTAAAGTCTTGAGTAAGCTTTTTCAAAAAGTTTGTAGGACTTGAGGTGGAGCCTCGCCGTAGCTTTATCGGAAAAAGGTGCAGGAGAGGGAGCAAAAATAGTCCGGAGGACTGTTTTTGCGTGGGAGAACCACCGCAAGAGTTTCTCCCGATGCCGCGCCAAAGCGGCATCCATGCTTCTATCTTTGGCTTGTTGTCTTTGTGCTATAGAGCGAAAAGCTGTAGAGCATGCCGTTCTTAGTCGCCGCCGCCATGACTTGACAACAGATTGTTTCTTAGTAACCACCATAGATAGACAACATTTATTTTGCGCTGGCGCGCAGATTCATAACGTGCACCCAGCGCGTTTGCCTGTGGCAGATACGCAAAGCGCAAAGGGATATTTGGATTGTGCCATGAGCGCTACTATTGCTACGTACCATTCGCTTGTTACTTTTTCGCGATTTTTGCTTTTCATTTCCAATGCATTTTGCCGTCACCGTCACGGTATTTTTGGCATAGCATGAATCGAGGGGGGAAGGTTATGCGCGATATATTATGGATTCTGGTGGGAGTTTGTGTTGCACTGACAGCGAGCGTTTTGTTTGAGCAAGCGATGGTTTGGATGCTGCGGCCGGCGCGGCGCTGCGGCACCGTGACGCTGCTGCCGGTGACGGGCGAGTGCCCTAGTCTGGAACGGCAACTGCGCTGGCAATATTTCTGCATGCAGTCGCATGCCTGTCGCAGCGGAGAACGGCTGTTGATTGTCGACTGCGGTGCGACCGAAAGCGCGCTGCTCAAAGCCGAGCTGTTCTGCCGTAGCAGACCCGGGGCGATGGTCTGCACGCCCGATCAGCTGCGCCGGGTGATTGGAAACGACGCCATTTACAAAGCGGTGGCGCTTGTATTATACTAAAGGGGAATATTGTCGGACCTCCCCGGAAAAACGCGGCGGTTATCGCGATTTAACCGCATGCAGTAAGATGGCGGCATGATCAATCAAATTGATGTAAATGGCTGTTTCGCCCTGTCGACAGCGTGCCAATCCTTATCGGATAAGCGAGGCGCGCTGTTTCTGCCGGGCGGATCGGTCTTGTTTATCCGTCTGCGCTACATTTCCGGGAGGGACTGGAACTGGCCCGACGGAGGTCGGATATGCGGCGGCGCCGCACTCAAAAGGACTTAAGGAGGCTGCCTGTGGAGAACTTTGATAGGGTTCAGGGCGTTGTAAGCGACGTCATTTACCGCTCTGAAGAAACCGGCTTTACCGTGCTGGAGCTCGAGGCGGGGGATGAGCTGCTTACGGTGACCGGACAGGCGGTCGGCATCAGCCGGGGCGAGGAGGTCATTGTCACCGGGCGGTTTGTCGTGCACCCGAACTACGGGCGGCAGCTCAAGGCCGACGCCTTTGAGCCGGTGATGCCCGCCACCGCGGCGGCGGTGCTGCGCTACCTCTCAGGGGGGGCGGTCAAGGGCATCGGCCCGGTAATGGCGGCGCGCATCGTAAAAAAATTCGGCGATAAAACGCTTGATATCATCGAAAGGGAGCCTGAGCGGCTGTCTCAGGTGCGGGGCATTTCGCCCCAAAAGGCCGAGAGCATCGGGCAGGAATATACCCGCCTGTTAGGGCTGCGCGCCGTGATGGCTTTTCTGTCCGCACACGGCATCGAGCCCGCGGCGGCGGTCGCCATGTGGAAAAAATGGGGCGCGATGGCGCGTGAACGCATCCATACCGACCCGTTTTGTCTGTGTGACCGTGAGATCGGTGTGCCGTTTGAGCGCGCCGATGCGATTGCCGCGTCGCTTGGCGTTGAGGAAGCCGACGATTGCCGCGTGCGCGGCGGGCTTTTACATGTACTGACCCACAACTTAAATAACGGCCACGCCTGCCTGCCGCTCGATAAGCTGACCGAAGCCTGCTGCCGTCTGCTAAGCATTGGCTCCGAGCCGGTGGAGATTGCGGCGGACGCGCTGTGCGAGCGCGGTGAGGCGATGAGCGAAGTCCTTTTCGGCGTGCGTTATCTCTATCTGCCCGACCAGTATTTTGCCGAGGTCTACACCGCCGAGCGGCTCGGGATGATGGCGCGCTTTCCCTCGCAGGACGCCACTGTGACGCCCGACGAGCTGACAGCGCTTGAGCAGGAGTTGGGCATTCAGTATGCCGAGCAGCAGCGACGGGCCATTTTTACGGCGGCGGAGCACCCGATCATGATTCTGACCGGCGGGCCGGGCACCGGTAAGACGACGACGCTCAACGGCATCATCACGCTGTTTGAGCGCCGCGCGATGAAGGTGGCGCTTGCAGCACCCACCGGCCGCGCGGCCAAGCGCCTCTCGGAGGTGACCGGGCGGGAGGCGAAAACGATCCACCGGCTCTTGGAGGTCGATTTTGGCAGCCGCGCGCGGGGCGACCTGCAATTTAAGCGCAACGAGCGCAATCCGCTGCCCTTTGACGCCATCGTCGCGGACGAGATGTCGATGGTTGACGCCACGCTGTTCGCGTCGCTCTTAAAGGCGGTGCGTACGACGGCGCGGCTCATCCTCGTCGGTGACCCCGACCAGCTGCCGTCGGTCGGGGCGGGCAACGTGCTGCGCGACCTCATCGACAGCGAAGCGGTGGCCTGCGTCCATCTGGGCGAGGTGTTCCGCCAGGCGGCGGACAGCCTGATCATCCTGTCGGCGCACGACATCGTCTCGGGGCGCATGCCCACCTTAAACCGCAACGACGCCGACTTTTTCTTTCTGCCTAGCCCCTCGCAGGAGCAGGCGGCCTTCACCGTCGCCGACCTGTGTGCGCGCAGGCTGCCCCGCGCCTACGGCTATTCGCCGGTGCGGGATATTCAGGTCATCGCACCAACCAAACAGGGCGCGGCGGGTACCGTGGAGCTAAACCGCGCGTTACAGGCGGCGCTAAATCCGCCCGACCGGCACAAAAGCGAGCATAAGGCGGGGAACCTCTTGCTGCGCGAGGGCGACAAGGTCATGCAGACCCGCAACAACTACGACATCGAGTGGCAGCGCCCCGACGGCGAAGCGGGCTTGGGCGTTTTTAACGGAGACATCGGCACCATCGAGATGATCGACAAGCCCACCCGCTCGGTGATCATCGCGTTTGACGACCGCCGGGCCGAATATGCCTTCGATATGCTTGGCGAGGTCGATCTCGCCTACGCGATCACGGTACACAAAAGCCAGGGCAACGAGTTCGACGCGGTGGTGATGCCGCTTCTGGGGCGGCACAAAAAGCTGCATTACCGTAACCTGCTCTACACGGCGGTAACACGCGCCCGGCGCCTGCTGATTCTGGTCGGACAGGCCGACACCGTCGCCGCAATGGTTGAAAACAACCGCAAAACCTTGCGCTACACCAACCTGGCCCCCCGCCTGCGGGAACAGCTGGGCATGTAACGGATTTTAGCCGCAAGCAGGAGGATTTTAAGTGAAATAGAAATGACATTGGGGTGGGCTGTTTCTGCCGTCAGCGCTTAATCAAAACTTTTAATTTCCTATCCAGAATGGACGGGAGGCATCATGATGAGGACCGGCGTCATTTCTCATGCGGTTAACAAAGCGCCCTTCCCCGCAATAATGACCGTCATCTCGCTGTTTGTGTTCATCTCGTCTGCGACCTTGAACTGATGAGATCGCTGACGCCGCATTACCTGTTCGGGGTAGTTTATGCCATCTCCGCCCCCTGTTTTGGGATGATCACCCACCTGACCCAGGATGGCCGGCTAAACTCCTCCCGTCACTCATCATCACCGGCATTCTGCCCTTCCTATTCACCATGTTATGCTCATCCCCTTCGCGTGGATGGTGTTCGACATCGCGCTGACGACCACCACCGGCCTCAAAAGCTATTCCCATGCGCTGCGGCTCTCAAGCTTTTCTTCTGAGATGCTCGGGAGCTGTTTCTCTAAGCAGATTCCCTCGCACGCGTAGGATGTTTATTTTAGCTACAATTCCCCTTCTTGCAAGGCGAAAATCTGTAATTAGAACCGACGCCGACGAAATCGCGCGCTACCAGCAGGACTTTTCAGCAAAAGCCGAATGGATCGGCCCCAAATACAGTCCTGAGGTAAGCAGCGCGGTATCTGGCCGGGGGCAACGAACTTTTTTAGCAGTCTGGCCCCAAGGTTTGGCTATGGCTGCACCGTTTACCTCTTTTCAAGCGCACCCTATTCGGCGGACTGGAACCACGGCGACTATTGCTTTGCCGCCATCGATGTGCAGCGGGGCGGGGCCTTGTGCTGCTGGGGTCAGCAGGTAGTAACGGTGTGCCAAAGAGACAGCAGGAGGAGACAACAGCATGAAAACGGCGGAAGGAATCCGGCTGCGCCGACGGGCGGTACTGGCGGCGCTGGCTATTATTCTCGTTGCGGCTGCGTGGAGCAGTTTCTTTTACGAACGCCATATCAGGGGGCACATCACCGAGCAGGCTGTCTATACGCTGGGGATGAACGCCGAGCGGGAGATGCAGTCGACCGATCTTTTGATTGAGTCGCAGTACCGCATTCTTGAGATGTACGCCGGGCTCTACGCCGACTGGCATACGCCCGCCAACCGGCGCAGTGAGATTCTCGCACAGATGGAGATTGTGCGCGCCGCCTCTGACTTTTACCGGGTGGGTATCGCCACCTCGGGCGGGGCGGCGCTGACCAACGCGGGTGACGCGGTCAATGTGCGCAACGAGGGCTTTTTTATCCAGAGTCTGTCGGGCGGGCGCAGCATGACCTTTGCTGAAAGCGACAGCATCGACACGCAGCGCCATTTTTGTCTGTCGGTGCCGATTGTTGAGAATGGCGACCCGCAGGGCGTCGTATTCGGCCTGTGCCATGAGGAGACCATTCGGCGGCTGATTACCCCCGCCGATTACGGCGGCAGCGGCCACGCGTTTTTATGCGATGCCGAAGGGGCGTTGTTGGTCGGCGACGCGGGCGGCGTGCTGTTTGACGACGGGGCGCGGGCCGACGTTTTTGAGGCGCTCTCTGGCGTGCAAATAATTGGGGGCCGCACCGGCGCGCAGATTGAGGCCGATATCCGTCAGGGGCACACCGGCCTGTTCGCGTTTGAGACGCCGGACGGCAGCTGCTATGTCGCCTACCGCCCCTCGGTCATCAACGGCTGGGTACTCTTTAACCTGCTGAGCAGCACCGAGATTGAGGCGCATATCACCGAAAACACGCGCAGCATGTGGCTTTTGATGCTTGTAATGCTGTTTGCGCTGGGGCTGGCAGCAGCGCTGCTGCTGGCCATCGGGCATTATAACGGCTCGGTGCTTGAAAACAGCCACCGGCAGTTGATTGCCAGTGAGCGTCTGGCGCTGATGCAGCAGGAGAAGCTCACCTTCGCGCTGGACCGCTCAGCCACCGGCGTGTGGGAATACGACATCGTCAACCGCCGTGTGACGCAGGACACTCAGCGTCCTGATGAGGTGATCGAGAACGTGCCCGACAGCGTCGTGGCCTCGGGTCGTGTGCATCCCGACGATGTGGAGGTCTATCTGGAGCTCTACCGGCGGGTGCAGGACGGCGAGCCTGCCGCTTCGGCTGAGATGCGCGTGCGGCAGCCCGACGGCGGCTATACCTGGACACGAATTGAATACACGACCTTTTTTGACGACGCCCACCGCCCGCTGCGGGCCATTGGCATCGAGCGCGACATCTCGGCCCAGAAGGCGGCCGAAAAGCGCTATCAGGATGAGATGGCCTTTAGGCAGCTCGCGGGACCGGACACGCTGATTTCGTTTCGAATCAACGCCACGACCGACATGATTGAGGACGCGATCAGCTATGATAACCGTGTCAACTGGCTGACACGGTTTCGATCCTTTAACGAGATGATCGCGCAGGTGTCTAAGACGGCGACCAGCGAGGCCGACCGTGCGCGCATGCGCGCGGGGCTTAACACTGCGACGATGCTCGAGCGCTTCGCCGCGGGGCAGACGAGCTATCAGGTAGAATACCGCCGGGACTTAAGCGGCGAAAACGACCTGCACTGGATCTCCTGTTCGGTCAACCTGATTCGCAGTCCCGAGTCGGACAACGTGCTCGGCTTTGTCTACACCCGCGACGTTACGCGGCGCAGAATGCTGGAAATGCTCTCGAGCAGCACGGTGCTGTCGGATTATGAATATGTCTCCTGTTTGGACGTCAACACCGATTTTGTCTACGCGGTGCGCGTCGGCGAGGCGCACGCCCGGCCGGTCATTGAGGCCGAGCCCTATACCGGGCGGCTTTTGCGCCTGTCGGAAAAAGAACTGCGCCTCTCACCCGAGCAGCTGGCGGCGCTGTCTCCCGCCGCGATTCTCCGCCGGCTTGAGGCGGTGCCCAGCGACTCGATGTTTGTCGAAGCGCCGCTGCCCGACGGCAGCATCGCCCACAAAAAGCTGCATTATACCTATTTAAACCGCGATGAGGGGCTCGTGCTGCTCACCCGCAGCGACGTCACCGATATTTATAACGAGGAGCAGAAAAAGAACGCGCTGCTGCGGCGCGCGCTCGAATCGGCCGAACGGGCCAGCCGCGCCCGGGGCGATTTTCTCGCGCATATGTCGCACGAGATCCGCACGCCACTCAACGGCATCCGGGGTATGCTCGACATCATCCGCGAAAATCCCGATGAAAATTTACCGCTCTATCTCGATAAGGCCATCACCTCGGCCAAGCATCTGACCGGGCTGATCAACGATATTCTCGATATGTCCAAGATTGACAGCGGCAAGATGGAGCTCGACGAGGCGTGGATGGATATCGACGAGTTTGTCACCTATGTCGACGCCGTCATCGCGCCGCAGGCTGAGGAGAAGGGACTCTCGTTTAGCTCGCGCTTTGACTGGGATGGCTGCGAAAAACTATATACCGACGGCAACCGGCTCAAGCAGATTTGTATCAATCTGTTGTCCAATGCGGTTAAATATACGCCGACGGGTGGGCGGGTGGCCTATTCGGTGCGCGCGTGGCGCATCGCCGACGGGGCCGTGTCGCTGTCGGTCATGGTTGAGGATAACGGCATCGGCATGTCGCCGGGATTTCTGGCCGACGCGTTTGAGCCATTTAGTCAGGCCGACCGCTCGTTTGCCAAAAGCGGCACCGGGTTGGGGTTGGCGATTACCAAGCGCCTGATCGCGCTGATGCAGGGGGAATTGTCGGTGCAGAGCACGCCCAGCAAGGGGACCCGCATCGGCTTTACCGTCGCGATGCGGGGCCGACGCCGCGGTGAGACCATCGACGGCGGCGCGGCGGTGACCGGTTGTATGTTCGGCGGCCGGCGCGCGCTGGTGGCTGACGACCACCGCATCAACCGCCTTGTGGCCGAGCGGCAGCTTGCGGCGGCCGGCCTTTCGGTGACCAACGCCGAAAACGGCGCACAGGCGCTGGAGCTGTTTGAGAATTCGCCCGAGGGGCATTTTGATATTATTTTTATGGATATTATGATGCCGGTGATGGATGGATTAACCGCCGTGCGGCTGCTGCGAGCGTTGCCGCGCGCCGACGCTAAAACGGTGCGCATTGTGGCAATGACCGCCAATGCGTTTACCGACGACAGCCGTGAAACGCTTGAAAATGGAATGGACTTTTATCTGTCAAAGCCGTTTGACCGCGAACAGTTGCATGGTATTTTGGCACAGGTTTTTGAGACGGTGCGGGATAGGTGAAAAAATAAATGCGGTTGTTGGTGATTGCCTGCCATACGTGAGGGGGTTACCTTCTCACCCGACGTCAGTGGGCGCACATCCAGACTTATTACATGATTATGCGCGCCATCTGCGTTCGTGGGACCTTTTGGGGCACAGCGGCGCTTTGATCGCGCCGCCGTGCGGGTAGCGGGTGCTACTTTGTTACGCGGGGCAGCTGTCGTAAAGCGGCGGCAATGGTTGTCTTTGTGTGCAGGAGCTGCCTTGGTTTCTGCTGGGCGGGGGATGTGCGGCAAACATCCACCACGCCCACCTTGGGTGATTATCCACAATCCGGGTGCTTGGAGCAGGAAAATTTCTCCTAAAGGCATGATTCCACCAAAAAACGCGCGCAAAATTTGCTGGAATGTGGTATCATAAAGTGTATTCTATGTGCCCCCTGCCCCGGTAACTCGCACGAGGATGCGCGGTACCGGCATCCAACAGGCAGCTGCGCTTTTTGAAAGGTGGAAATTGGACAATGGCTTCTAACGATATCGGAATCGACCTCGGTACCGCGACCGTTATTATTTACGATATGCAAAAGGGCTTGCTTCTCAAGGAGCCCTCGGTCGTGGCGGTGGACAGCCGCAGCGGCGACATCATCGCGGCGGGGGAGGAGGCGTACCGCATGCTCGGGCGCACGCCCGACCGTATCCGCGCCGCCATGCCGCTCTCGGACGGCGTCATCTCCGACTTTGAGATGACCAAGGCGATGATTACGCATTTTATCCGCAAAATTTATCCGAACAATCTCATCAAGCCTCGCGTCGTCATCTGCGTGCCCAGCGGCGTGACCGAGGTGGAGGCCAACGCCGTCGTGTCGGCGGCCCTTTCGTCGGGCGCACGCAAGGTGTATCTCATTGAGGAGCCGGTCGCCGCCGCCATCGGTGCGGGCATCGACATCTCGAAGCCCGAGGGACATATCATTCTCGACATCGGCGGCGGCACGAGCGACATCGCGGTGCTTAGCCTCAACGGCGTCGTCTGCAAAACCTCGGTGCGCATGGCGGGGCGCAGGTTTGACGAGGCCATCGTCAAATATGTCCGCCGCAATTTCGGTCTGCTTATCGGCGAGCGCATGGCCGAGCGCGCCAAGATTGCCTGTGGCAGCGTCTCTTTTACCCCCGAAGAGGACTGCGCCATCGACATCAAGGGCCGCGACCTGAGCACCGGCCTACCCGGGCAGATGACCATCACCCGCGCGCAGCTCTGCGAGGCGCTGTCGGAATGCACCGAGCTGATTGTGACGGCGGTGCGCCGCATTTTAGAGAGCACGCCGCCCGAGCTGGCGTCCGACATATACCGCAACGGGCTGACGCTGACCGGCGGCGGCGCGCTGCTGCATGGCATGGACCGCCTGCTGCACGAGAGCACCCGGCTCGATGTGCACATCGCCCCCGATCCGACCGAATGCGTCGCCAAAGGCACCGCCGCCGCGTTTGTCGTCGTCGACAGCCTTGTTGACGGCTTTATGAAGAGCGCGACTTATTTGCACTGACAGTGAGAAGCGTCGTTTTCACTCAATTTTAAAGCATCAGTGGGAGGGACAATATGAAGCTGGAATTAGCCGAGTTTTTAAAGGATTTTGAGGTAATGGCCGACATTGGCAAAACGCCGGAGGGCGGCTGTGAGCGGTTGTCGATGAGCGACGAGGACATGCAGGCACGCCAGACGCTGATCGATATGCTCGAGCGGGAGGGGCTGGCCGTCGAGGTCGATACGACCGGGGCCATCTGGGCCCGGCTCGAGGGAGAGGAGCCCGCGCTGCCCGCCGTGCTGGTCGGCTCGCACATCGACACGGTGCGCAACGGCGGCAAATACGACGGGCTTTTAGGCGTGATGCTGGGGTTTCAGGCCATGCGCCAGCTCAAGCGCAGCGGTGCGCCGCACCGGCGCGCCGTCGAGCTTGTGGTATTCCCCACTGAGGAGTCGTCGCGGTTTAACTACCCGACTGTGGGCAG
>DALYYK010000032.1:11967-12712 GCA_031983305.1 Candidatus Fimivivens sp.
AGCAAGCTGCTGGCCGGGCGCATCGCGCCGGACAAGCTTAAAGAAATGGTCGACCGGGACGGCGTCTCGCTCTATGACGCGATGGTGGCGCGCGGGCTGGACCCGGCGCACCCCGAAGCGGGGCGTAAGCGTTTGAAAAGCGCTGCCTCAATGCTCGAGCTACATATCGAACAGGGCCCGCTGCTTGAAAGCAGCGGCATCTCGGTCGGCGTTGTGTCGGCTATCGCCGCGCCCACCCGGCTGGCTGTCGAAATCAAGGGGGAATATGCCCACTCGGGCGCTTGCCCCATGCACCTGCGGCGCGACGCGCTGGCTGCTTCCGCTGAGTTCATTCTGGCGGTTGAGCGCATCGGCAATGCCGAGGCCGTCAACCAGTCGGTGGCGGCGGTGACGCTCTGCGAGCTCATGCAGGGCTCGATGAATGTCGTGCCGGGCGGCGTCAAGATGGCCGTGGATATCCGCGGTATCGACCAAGGCAGCATCAGCCGCTGCGTACAGGGGGTCGAGCGGCAGCTCAAATCCATCGCAGACCGGCGCGGCGTGCAATGTACCCACCGCGTCATCAGCAGCGATCAGCCCGTTCCCATGAGCGACCGTATGATCTGCGCGATCCGCAAGGCCGCCGACAAGTGCCGCATCAAGTACAAGGTGATGCCCAGCGGCGCGGGCCACGACGCGATGAACGCCGCCGCCGTTATCGATGCGGGCATGATCTTCATCCCCTGCAAGGGCGGCGTCAGCCACA
>DALYYK010000033.1:0-12317 GCA_031983305.1 Candidatus Fimivivens sp.
CTTGCTCACTTGATACAGGGAATCCCTGCGAGAATACAGGCGCTGTCTGATAACGGTTTCGGATGTCTATGCACAGCTTATTATTTTTGGCATATATGCGCAGCCGGATGATGCGTTTATCTCTGTCAACGATATTTTCACAGGCATGTATGGCGTTTTCCAAAGCGTTTGACAAGAGAGAACAAAGCTCGGTGTCGCTGAAGGGGAGCGTGTCAGGCAGCTTTGCATCTATCGCCAACAGGATCTCTGCCTGTTCTGCTCTAGCGGCAAAAGCGGACAAAATCAAATTAACAGTTTCGTTTTCACAAAAGCGTATGGGCGTGATGGCATCCATATCGGACTGGCCAGTACGCAGATACGCCTTCATCTCCTCAAGCCGCCCCTTGGACGCCAGCTCCTGCAAAAACGCAAAATGGTGACGCATATCGTGCCGGTAGTTCGCGGCATTCTGCTGCATCTGCCGCAGAGAAGCAAACTCGGTCTGCGCCAGCCGAAACTGCGTATCCAGGATATCCCGCTCTCTTTGGAGGCTTGCCTGTTTTTGTGTTTCGGCATAGAACAGCAGGACAAACACAAAATAGAAGGCCGCCGTCGCAAAGGGCATGAACTGTACGGCCGCGCGTGCCCCGCTGTACATAAAATTGGTGTAAACGGTGGCGGCATAGTCGAACAGATAGTAAACGACCGGCATCGCGCCAAAAAGCAGGCAGGATTGAACCGAGCGCTCCATCAGATGCCGAACCGATTGCACCGCATATTTTTGCAAAAACCAGTACATCAAAAGCGCACCCGCTATATAACCGGCATGATCCATCGCGGCGCTGTCGAAAACCTCGCCCGCGACAGTGCCGATCCAGCGGGGAGGCTGGCAGCACAAAAAGGATGCAAACATGCTGGTTAGCGCAATCAGCCACGGGCGCTTTAGGTACACGACAATAAAAACAGCAACCGGCAAATGAGAAAGCAGCGGATAAATTTTGATTGTTGCATCCATGCGCCAGATCTGCAAACAGACGAATTGCAAAATAAACAAAAAGACGGTGAGGCATCCAAGAACCAGATTGTTTTTTCGCGTGCGCGCCATTCCGGCAAAGCTGACCGCCACCGTCGCGCCGAACAGTAGGGCGACAAAATAGCGGGAGAACGCAAAGACGGTTTCTATCATCCGTTTATTCCCCCTCCATTTGATAGGCCAGATACTGCTGCTTGATCTCCTTTGCCTTTCCTTGGGCAATCGGAACGGACGAAAGCGTTTGCAGTGTTACCTGATGGTTTTCGATCGTATCCACATACTGCATATTTACAATATAGGAACGATGGGTTTTGATAAACCGCCCATATTTCAACAGATTGTTGCAGACAGCCGAGAAAGGCTCGGCGCACTCAATGACCTTGCCGGACAACAGATGATACAGCACGTTTCTGCCGATGACCTCGGCAAAAACCAAATTAGCAATCAGTATTTTTTGAATGCCCTCGTTGCTTTTTACGATAATCGCATCCTTCTGCGCCTTGACGCCCACATGCTCCAACACTTCGTCAAGCGTGAAAAACAGCTTCTCTTTCGACACGGGCTTTAATACATAGTTGATGGCCTTCACCGAATAGCTTTCCAGCGCAAATTCGGGTGAAGACGTGAAGAACAAAATCGGCGCGGCTTTGTCAAGGGTGCGGATACCCTTTGCGACCTCAATACCCGTAAAGCCCGGCATGATGATATCCAGACAGTAGATATCAAATCGTTTGCCTTTTTCCAGCGCCGATATCAACTCAAACCCGTTCGGAAAGACGGCGTATTCGCAATCTAAATGCTTTGACGACCGATATTGATGGATCAGCTGCGCCATATTGGACAGCTCGTCGATATTGTCGTCACAGACCGCTATCTGTATCATCAGCAGCCCTCCATTCCACTGGTTTTCCACTATGAGTATAGCATAAAGGCCGCCAGGCCGGAACTATGATTCGTGCGGAAAAAACCATGTTTCATGCAGTGGACGGTTTTAAGGGAGGAATATTTGGTAAAGTGCCTTCAGGAGCTATCCGTGTACAAACCGATTAAAAATGGAGGAATTTATCATGAGAAAACTTCTGATTCTTATAACGGCGCTTGTTATGGTGTTGAGTCTTGCGGCCTGTGGGGGAAGCGCCCCGGCGTCGGCGTCGGTATCGGCAGTGCCTGCATCTGCATCCGTGCCCGCCTCGAAAGCCCCGGAAGCCGCGTTTACGGCGGATCAGCAGGCGCTTGCAAAGGAATTTATGGAGATGGCGGCCGCCTTCGACAAAATCTCCGACCGCGTGAACGCGACGCCCGCCGCGCTCGAAAACCAGGAGCTTGTTACGAGCATGAACGAACTTGCCGACGAGATTATTAAGGCTGACGACTACTTTACCTCGCCCGAGAAGTTGACCCCCGAGGTCATGAGCGAGCTCAGAGCGGCCATTGTAGAGGTACATAAGTTTACCGCGGTTGCCGAAGTGACCTTAGACGAGGTCGACAGCGCCGCACAGGGTATTACAGTTCCCGTTGAGATTGTCAATGGGACGGGCGTTGACATCTATGCCTTGGCGCTTTCTCCCGCAAACAGCGACGATTGGGGCGAAAACCTGATCGATGAGGTGATTAAAAACGGCGAAAAAGTGCAGGGTGAGCTCGTTTTCACCGCCGATACGCTCGTGTGGGACATTTTGGTGCAGGACAGCGAAGAAAACCAGCTGACTTTTATGGGTGTTGACTTTTCGGATGTCAGCACCGACGGCGCGAAGCTGTTCCTTGACGCCACCGAGAGCGGAAAGTATGTCGCCTCGGTCAACTGACGGCATACCTAACAGGGCCAAAGTGATATACCTTTTGGAAAAGCCGACAGAACTTCCTGTCGGCTTTTCGTTAAACATAATTGAAGGGGGCTAATACCATGCCAAGTTTTATTGTAATAGTAGTCCTGCTTGCGGCCGTCGTCCTGTGGATCGTTTCTACGCAGCGCAGACTGGTGGTGCTGGATGAGAATATCAGCAATGCCATGAGCCAGATCGGGGTGCAGCTTTCCAGCCGCTTTGATGCGCTGACGGCCCTTTTGGATTTGACAAAGGGCTATGCCAAGCATGAAAGCGAAACTCTGATTGAAACAATCAAATCAAGAAGAAGCGTCATCACGGCAAAATCCACGCCGGACGAGGTGATGCGTCAGGAAGGGGTTATTTCCGAAGCCCTTGGCAGGATTTCCATGGTAACGGAGCAGTACCCCGACCTGAAAGCCAATCAAAATTACATCAAAACCATGGACGCGGTGCAGACCTTTGAAAACATGGTTCGCACCAGCCGTCTGATCTATAACGACAGTGTAACAAAGCTGAACCGTGAAATCCGAATGTTTCCGGTCTCCATAGCCGCCGGAATGCTGGGTTTTAGGCAAAGAGACTATCTTGTGGAGCAGGCTGACAAGGCGAATATGCCCAGCATGAAATGAGGTGCCCGATGCGTAAAAAGGTGAGCAGCCTAATTCTATGCTTTGCCTTATTATTTGCCCTCCCTCTCCCGGCTTTTGCGGCAAATCAGGTCAATACCATGGATATTCAGGCGGTCATTTACGAGGACGGCTCCATGTATGTGACACAGGTGTGGGGGGGAGATTTTAACGAGGGAACCGAAAGCTACATTCCCATGAACGCACCCGACTATCTGACCGCCAGCCAGCTTACAGTTTCCGACCAAAACGGGAGTTATAAGACGGTTTCGGATTGGAATATTGACTGGAGCTTTGAAGAAAAGGCGAGAAAATGCGGCATCCATGATACGGGCAGCGGATATGAAATCTGCTTTGGCATCAGTCGGTATGGGCAAAACCGCTATGCCATTGAATATAAGTTGGACAATGCGGTGGGCGGTTACAGCGATAGGGACGGCGTAAACTTCCGATTTGTAAACGATGGGATGAACACCACCCCCACCGATGTGAAGGTTGAAATCCGGCTGGCGGACGGTACACCCATCACCGATGAAACCGCCGACATATGGGGTTTTGGCTATGATGGACAGGTGGAATTTTCAGACGGCGCTATTCTGGCCTACACGGAAAGCCCCATTGCTCCCGAAAACCATGTGACGGTACTGTTTTCTCTGGAGAAAGGAATCCTGTCCCCCTCACGGCAAGAACCGGGCAGCTTTGAGGAAGTAAAAGAAACTGCCTTTTCAGGCAGCGATTACGATGATACCGGCGAAGAAGTATCCACATTTGAAGCGATTGTCACGATACTTTTGTCCATCGGATTTCCCATTGGGCTGATAATTTGGTTTTTCAGAATGAAAAAGAAACGTGCGGAGAAAAAAAGGCAACGATTTGCAGAGCGGTTCGGGTATTTCAGGGACATTCCCAACGACGGCAATCTGAGTGCCACCTATGCGCTGGGACGGATGTTTGATGTGTGTGAGGACGGTGCGATTCTTTCCACAGGAATGCTGCGGCTGATTCAGCTTGGCTGCCTGTCCCCCGTGGAAACGCAGGAAGTCGGGTTTATGGGTAAAACCAAAGAAACCGTGAGCCTGCGGCTGGTGGGCAGCAACCATGACAGCATGAATGAATATGACGAGTATCTTTACACGGTGCTCGAAAGCGCAGCCGGTTCGGACACCGTCTTGCAGGCAAAGGAACTGGAACGCTTTGCAAGTCAAAACGACAAGCTGCTGCGTACTTACATACAAAAATGCGACAGCGCGGGCAGAGCCTATTTGAACCAAAAGCACTGCCTGAAACGGTGGGATATGCCGGTAAGGCTCACCGACCTGACGCCAGCCGGTGTACAGGAGCTGGGCGAGCTGATGGGGCTGAAACGGTATCTGACGGATTTTTCACTGGTTGCCGAGCGCGGCATCAAGGAAATGCCGATTTGGCGGGAGCTACTGACCTATGCCATGCTGTTCGGCATCGCCGATCAGGTGGCGGAGCAGATGAAAGCACTATACCCGCAAATTTCTGCCGAGCTGACCGATTATAGTCAAAGCATGGCGACCGCCTATTCCTACCACTACTTGCTTTACAGCAATATGAAGAAAGCTGAGGAACAGCGTGAGCAGGAAAAGCGCAGCGGCGGAGGCGGCGGATTTGCTTCCCTTGGCGGAGGCAGCGGCTCCATCGGCGGCGGTTCGGGCGGCGGAACAAGATAATGAGAACAAATGGAGGAAATGATGATGGGTCTATTTTCTAAAAAACCCCCTTGCCCCATCTGCGGCGGCAAAATTCCACTGATTCTGCCATCGAAAATTGAGGGCGAATATATTTGTAACGACTGTTATAACAAGATTGATATGGATGCCGACAAGGAAAGCAATCTGACAATGCAGGGCTTTCGGGAATATCTGGCATTCTACAATCAAAACCAAATACTGAAAGACCGGTTCGTGGTTTCTGAGCGGATTGATTTCGGCCTTTGGGATACCAAAATCATCTTTGATTACCAGAACAAGCTGTTCTGTATGAGCAAAAACCCGGATAAAACCGTGTTTGAAGGCAGCCAGTTGAAATCCTTTACCATCCGGGAGGACAGCACCCCTCTGTTTGAGGGTTCAGCGGCAGGTATACGCCGTTATGCCAGCACCGTAATCGAGCGGGCAATGGCGATGGCGCCGCAAATCGCACAGGTGGCAGCGAGCAAGCGGACGGCACGAACCCTTGACAGGCTGGACGACGGCAAGGCAAACAACTCCGTACCAATGCAGTATTTTGACATTCCTGAACCCTTTCAGGCGTTTAACGTGGAGCTGCATTTCGGCCACCCCTACTGGACGGTGCTCAAATGTGATATGGACGGTCCCCGGTTTAATAACACCCTCCCGGATGTGAACAACTACCTCCGCTCCTATCAGCAAAGCATAGAAGAAATTGAAAAGCTGGTGGCTGCACTCAGGACGGTGGCCTTTCCCGAAGCACCTGAGCAATCTGTCGGCTCCGGTATGATGGGAATGGGGGCGTTACATACCAACATGGCTCCGCCTACCGACGCCATCGAAGAAATCAAAAAATACAAGACACTCATGGAAGCTGGCGTGATTTCACAGCAGGAGTTTGAGGCAAAGAAGCGCCAGCTCCTTGGGATTTGAAGAACATCAACCCGTCTATGCGGAAGGGGGCATGACATGACTTACGCCTGCGAGGACTGCGGCTTTTTATTCTGCCGGGTGGGAGCGGTAAAGGAATGCCCTTCCTGCGAGAAACCCCATATTCGCCCCGCAACCGAGGAAGAAATCGGGATGCTGGAAAAACTTTTGGAACAAGGAAAAACAAGTTTAGAAATCAAGGAGGGACAGACCTTATGAACAAACAAGGTGAATTGCTGCGAAGCGGCAAGAGAAGGTCCCCTGGGGGACGACTATTCAGTATGTTTCTTGCGCTGTGCATGATTGTGACCATGCTGCCGGTATCGGCAATGGCGGAAGAAATACATACGACCATTGGCGGGAGCGGAGAAATTATCAGCTTTGCACCGCTGACAGAAACCAAAAAAGCGGTATCACTCGGAACATCCATTGAAGATTTGGAATTGCCCGAAACGCTGACCGCCACAGTGCGAACAGCCGTGCCTGCCGATGAAAATTCCACACAGGATTCCGGCAGCCCAGAAACGGCAACTCCCACAACGGCCGCCGAGCCTGAATGGGAAGAAAACACCGTGGAGATTCCGGTGACATGGACTTCGCCCGACTATGACATGGATACCGAGGACGAATATGTCTTTACCCCGGTGATTTCGGGCTATACGGTCAGCGCTACATTGCCGGAGATTAAAGTTACGGTTGGGGCGGCAATGCTGATTGACAAGACGCAGGCGCGGGAAAAGCCAACGTTGACGGCACAGTCGGAGGAAACCCGTGACTTCTACATTGTCCTTGTGTCGGACAGTATGGCTCCGTCTTCCCTTGGACTTTTGAGCAACGACTGCGGTCTTTCTCAAATCAGCACGGCTGACAGTGACGATTACGCGCCTGATGATGGAACCGCAATGGTTAAATCATATCTATACCGAGCGGCTGTCGGTCAAACCATCACTTTTCACTGGGGTTTAGGTGAGGAGGGTTTTCGCGGGTTGCTGTATGCATACTATGCGGACGATGAACCCACCCTCGACGCAACATTCGGTAAGCAATGGGCTGTTTTGAGGAATTCGGGTCTGATAGGGTTTGTATCGGGCGGTAACCAGCCTATAGGCTTACAATTTGAAGTCGCGGCTTCGCCTGTGCTTTCGAAGCCTGACGCTGTCACCAACTACGACATATGGGTAGGCGGTGTGCAAGTGACCAGTGATAACAAAGCGGATGTGCTTGGCGCAGCAGATGGTGAGGGCGCAACCGTTACCTATGACAGTGACACAAATACCCTCACACTGAACAATGCAGCAATTACCACTTCGCACATGGTTTCAGCAGCTAACTACGGTATTTATGCCCCGTTCGGTCTTAACCTCAAATTGGTGGGGGCAAACTCTATTGCTCTTCCGCATTCTGGATCTTACAGCGTATATGGAATTGCTTCTGACGAGCGTGACCTCCAAATCAGTGCGGAAGAGCATGGCTCGCTCGCTGTAACCGCCGGCAATAACTTTGGAATTTATAGCAACAATCTAACGATCAACAGCGGTGCAATTACCACAGTGAGTTCGGTGATTTTTGTGAGGGAATCCGTATCTATCAGCGGAGGAACCGTGACAAGCACCGGAGGCACTCAAGGAATTGTAGGGAAAACAATAACCGTTAGCGGCGGAACGGTGACCGCAAGCGGTAGTGGTAAGGCATTGACCAACTCTGTCGGGTCTCCTGATTTCACAGGTATGCAGGTGACCGCAAGCCTCAATGAGAACGGAACCCCCGTTGCTGCATATGATGTGGCGAATCTCTCAACCTATAAATACATCAAGGTTGAGCCGGGCGCAACACCGCCTGTGCTTTCGGAGGTTGGCGACCGCACAGCTCTTCAGTCTGCCATAACCGATGCGGCAGGCGATTTAGATTTGAAGCTTTCCGACAGTTTCAGTTATAGCGACACAGGAACAATCATTATCGACTGTGACTACAACATTACCATTGACTTAAACGGCAAAACGCTTGACGGCGGTTCCCTTCCTGCCATTAGACATCAAGGTACAGGTACGCTGACCATTATCGACAGCAAGGGCGGCGGCATAATAACAGGAAAAACAATAAGCGGAACGATTCGGGTGAATAATGGCGGCACCGTGAACATTAACGGCGGAACGGTGAATGCGACAGCAGGTACCAACAATATTGCGATGTGGGTCGGCTTTAATAGCATATTAAATATTAATGGCGGCACGGTGAGCGCAACAGGGCTTGCCGGTAATGCGATTTACACCCAAAACGCAACCTTAAATATTACCGGCGGGACGATAAGCGCGACAGGTAATGACGGATATGCGATTTATAGCGAGGTTGGCTCTTCCCAATTGTTGAACATATCAGGCGGCACGATAAGCGCGGCAGGGACGCCTCGCGGTATTGCGATTTTCAACCAAAATACTGCTATTAAAACAGGAAAAACTATTATTATCCAAGGCCGCACGAAAGCTATGGAATATGCGCCGACATTGGACGGCGGCGTGCAGGTTATGGCAAGAACCAACTACGACGGGAGCGGTTCGGGCGATTACAACTCGGAGAGTATCGCAACCTACAAATACTTAAAGTTTGGGCTTGACATCATACCGCCTGAGCTTTCGTCGGGGAGCGTAGACCGCACAAGCGACACGGCGGCTACAATCGGCTTTACCACCGACAAGGCGGGTACAGCGTATTACCTTGTTGTGAACAGCGGCGCGTCCGCTCCAACGAGCATGGCGGTAAAAGCGGGTACTTCTCTCGGTTCCGTAAGCGGAACAGTGACGGGCAAAGCCGTTACGCTGACGGCGGGGGCAAAAGATATTTATGTGGTCGTGGAGGATTCGGCGGGTAATATCAGCACCCCGTTAAAAATCGAGGCGGCGGTGTATGTCGCGCCGCCTGTGCTTTCGGCGGGAAATGTACAACGCGCAAGCGACACAGCGGCTACAATCGGCTTTACCACGGACAAGGCGGGTACGGCGTATTACCTCGTTGTAAACAGCGGCGCGACTCCTCCTCCCGCGCCTATGGGTGTGAAAGTGGCAGGTACTTCTCTCGGTTCCGTAAGCGGAGCAGTGGCGGGCAAAGCCGTTACGTTGACGGCGGGAGCGAAAGATATTTATGTGGTCGTGGAGGATTCGGCGAATAATATCAGCACCCCGTTAAAAATACCGGCGGCGGCGTATGTACCGCCTGTGCTTTCGGCGGGGAGCGTAAACCGCACAAGCGACACGGCGGCTACAATCGGCTTTACCACCGACAAGGCGGGTACGGCGTATTACCTTGTTGTGAACAGCGGCGCGTCCGCTCCAACGAACGCGGAGGTAGCATGGGGTGGTGGTTTTCTCGGTTTCGTAAGCGGAACAGTGACGGGCAAAGCCGTTACGCTGACGGCGGGGGCGAAGGATATTTATGTGGTCGTGTTTGATTTGGCGGGTAATATCAGCGCCCCGTTAAAAATCGAGGCGGCGGCGTATGTCGCACCTGACACCACCGCCCCCACAGTTACGTCGGTATCGGTGCCGCCAGAGGGAGACTATTCGAACGGACACACTTTGAACTTCACGGTAAATTTTGACGAGAATGTGACTGTAGACACAACAAACGGCACACCGTATATCGCACTGACGGTTGGTTCAATAACAAAGCAGACCGTTTATGTCAGTGGCAGCGGCACACAAAATCTAGTCTTTCGGTATACGGTGAATGTGGGCGACAGCGACAGCGACGGCGTCAGCATTGGCTCGCTAACCCTCAACGGCGGCACTATTCAAGATGCAGCAGGAAACAATGCGAATTTGACGCTCAATGACGTAAACAGCACGGCCGGGATACGGGTAAATCCTCCGGTAGCGCCTACCATCACTAGCCAGCCATCCCCTCAGACGGTGAACGAAGGGCAGTCGGCTAATTTCTCGGTTACGGCGACCGGAACGGGTTTAACCTTCCAGTGGCAGGTTAACACCGGCTCAGGCTTTACGAACATCTCGAATGGTGGAGTATACAGCGGAGCCAATACGTCGACGCTGATCGTCACAGGAGTAACCGCAGGGATGAACGGATATCAATACCGCGCCGTCGTCAGTGGCACGGTAATGCCTGATGCTACCTCAAATTCGGCCACGCTAACGATTACGGACACAAGGACGGAGTTGACCTCTGTATTCATCAGCGACACCACGCCCACATTCGGAGATATTCTTTCCGCGACAATCAATCCAAGCACAGCGACCGTCACATACAGCTGGAAAGCGGACGGTTCACAAGTAGGAACCAGTGCGACTTATGAGGTCAAGGCTGCCGACATTGGCAAAACAATCACCCTAACCGTAACAGGAACAGGCGCATATAAAGGCACAGTCACAAGCTCGGTGACCTCTGCGGTTGCCGCAAAGGATTACAGTGTTACGGTGGATTCCACCAAGAGCGTGGTGCAGGGCTCGGGATTATCCGCCCTTCCCACAGCAAACGCAGGAGCGGTAAACGGCACGCTGACATGGTATTCAGACAGCGGACGTACAAAGGCGGTCACTGACCAAAACGTCCGCGCGTTAGTTGTTGACAGTGTCGTCACGGTGTATTGGAGCTTTACCGCAACCACAGCAGGCTATGTTACAACACCCAAGACAGGGGAGTGCGTGGTAACAATCGCCAGCGGCGCGGCGCAAACACTCTCCTTTGCGGAAAGCACAGTCACAAAAACAGTGGGAGATCCTATATTCACAAACGTACTCACCCACAGCGTTGGAAGTGGTACAGTAACCTATTCAAGCAGCAATACGAGCGTTGCCACGGTGCAACCCACAACCGGCGAAGTGGCGATTGTCGGTGCGGGAACCACAATTATTACGGCAAATGCGGCAAGGGTTCCGGGGGTGTATGCTCCGGGCAGTGCGTCGTTCACCCTGACTGTCAATAATGCACCCATAAAAACCGTGTCTGTCGGCTCACAAAGCGGCACAGCTACCGCGGGAACGGCGGGGAGCTTAACCTATCCTGTGACGACGGCGAATATCGCCAACGGAATATACGCTGTGAGCGTTGCAAACCTGCCGGCTGGCGTAACTGTCGGCAACAGCGGCAATGTGACAATTTCGGGCAACAGCGGAACGCTGACCCTGACCGTTGCGGACACGGCGCCAGCGGGAACGACGGGCACACTGGTGCTGACGCTTGATGGCGCAACCTCTGCGGCTTTCAGTATCGTAATCGGTGAACCCGCGCCCGCTACCTATACCATCAAAGCTGACCCAACCAGCATGAACTTCAGCTCGCTGACAGAGGGCTACACTACCCCGGCAGCGCAGACTGTCACCATCACCAACACCGGAAACTCCAGCGTGACGCTGACCCAGCCGACCGGCACCAACTACACCATCGGCGCACTCAGCACCACCACACTGGCGGCAAACGGTACGGCCACCTTTACCGTTGCACCGAAAGCCGGACTTGCGGTGGGAACGCACAATGAAACGCTGACCGTAAGCACCGACCACAGCACCAATGCTACGGTAGACCTGAGCTTCACTGTGACAGCGGCTCCTACTTACACCATCACCGCGAATCCGACCAGCAAGAACTTCGGTTCGCTGTCAGTGGGCTACAGCATCCCGGCAGCGCAGAGTGTGACCATCACAAACACCGGAAACTCCAGCGTGACGCTGACCCAGTCGACCAGCACGAACTACACCATCGGCGCACTCAGTACCACCACACTGGCGGCAGGCGGTACGGCTACCTTTACCATTACGCCGAAAACCGGACTTGAGGTGGGCAATTACGATGAAACGTTAACAGTAAGCACCGACCATAGCACCAGCGCTACGGTAAATTTAAGTTTTTCTGTGACGGCGGCTCCGGACTACACCGTCACCTTCAACCCGAACGGAGGCACGGTCAGTGAAACATCACGCTCGGTTGCACCCGGTACGGCGGTAGGGGCACTCCCGACACCGACGCGCTCCGGCAGTTACAGCTTTGACGGCTGGTATACGGCGGCAAGCGGCGGAGCTCAAATCTCCGCAAGCACAACCGTCAACGCAAATGTGACCTACTATGCCCATTGGACTTACACCGGCAGCACCGGAGGCACCGGCAGCGATGGTGACGACGGCGGTAGCGCCGCTTCCACACCGGCGACACGCCACACCAGCCCCAACGTGGATGGTGGCACGGGCGCGGTATTGCAGCAGATTATCACGGGAGAAGCCGC
>DALYYK010000034.1:0-12277 GCA_031983305.1 Candidatus Fimivivens sp.
CTTTCCTGCCATCCGGAAACCGGCGGGCTGCTGCCGCCTGTCGTGACCGCATAGGCGGCAATGCCGCTGCCGGTGTCGCTGGCCGCGATGGTCACGGTGCCGCTCATGGCCCAGTCGGCGGGAATGGTAACGGAATCAACCACCGGTTTATCGACGTCCACCTTGCTCACCGTAAACGCATAGACTGCTGAGATATTGCCGGCGGCATCCTTTGCCCAGGCATAATACTGGCCGTTTGCCGTCAGTGTAAAGCTGCTGCCGGACTGCCAGCCAGTCGTAGGCACCGCATCGGTATTAGTCACGGCATAGGCCGTCAGGCCGCTGCCGTCCCCATCCGAGGCCGTGATGGCCACTTTTGAGCTTGTGCTCCATGCAGTCGGAACAGAAACCGCGCTGATAACCGGTTTTGTAACGTCCACCTTAGAAACCGTAAATTTGTACCCCGCCGATACATTGCCGCAAGCGTCCTGCGCCCAGGCGTACCATGTGCCGTTGCCGGTGACAGTAATCGTCTTGCTGTCTTGCCAGCCGCCTGACGGCACAATATTTGAGCTGGTCACGGCGTAGGCTACAACGCCGCTCGCCGCGTCGGTGGCCGAGATGGTCACCGTGTTGGACGTCCCCCAGCCGGTCGATACCGACGCGTAGGTGACCGTTGGCGCGGTTGTGTCCACCTTAGTAACGTTAAAGCTCTTGGAAGCGGTATTCCCGGCCTGATCCTTGACCCATGCGTACCATGTGCCGTTCTCGGTCACGGTAAAGTCCGGGGAGGCCTGCCAGCCGGTCGCCGGCGCGGTACTGCTCTTTGTTAACGCATAACCCGCAATGCCGGTTTCGTCGTCGGTTGCCGCAATGGATACCTGCACTGAAGTGCCCCATTCTGTCGATACGGTGATCTCACCGATCACCGGCTTCTTGGCATCCACCTTGGATACTGTAAATTCGTAACCCGCCGAGACGTTGCCGCAAGCGTCCCGCGCCCAGGCGTAATAGGTGGCGTTGCTGTCCAACGTAAAGCTACTGTCCGGCTGCCAGCCGTAAGTGGGTGCCGTACCGTTTTTGGTGACTGCATAAGCAATCACGCCGCTGCCAGCGTCACTGGCCTCCACCGTCACGGTGCTGCCGGGACCCCATTCGGCCGGCACCGATACAGAAGCCACCACAGGCTTTGTTGTGTCAATCTTGCCGACTAAAAATTCGTAGCCCGCTGAAACGTTACCCGCGGCGTCCTTCGCCCAGCCATAATATTTGCCGTTGGCTGTGATGGTAAAGCTGCTGTCGGACTGCCAGCCGGAGCTGGGCGTCGTATTAGTGGCGGTGACGGCATAGGCCGTGACGCCACTGTCCCCTTCATCGGAAGCTGTCAGCACTACTTTGGCGCTTGTGGCCCATTCGTCGGGCACCGTGACAGCGGTGACGATCGGCTTGGTATTATCCACTTTTGATACTGTGAACTCATAGCCCGCCGATACGTTGCCTGCCGCGTCCCGCGCCCAGGCATACCACACGCCATTGCCTGTGACGGTGACGGTTTTGCTCTCCTGCCATCCTTCTGCCGGTGCAGAATTTGAGCTTGTCACAGCGTAAGCCGTCACACCGCTGGCCGCATCGGTGGCCGAAATGGTTACGGTGCCTGAGTTACCCCAGCCGGATGATACGGACACTGAGCCGATATTAGGTGAGGTTGTATCAATTTTGCTAATTGTAAAATATCTATAGGCCGTATTGCCTGCGCCGTCCTTCACCCAGGCATAATAGCTGCCGTTGGCCGTAACGGTGAGCTTCGGGGATGTCTGCCAACCGCTTGACGGCACGGTGCTGCTCTTGGAAAGTGCATAACCCACAATGCCGGTTTCCTCGTCCGATGCTACAACGGTGATCTCGGCGGCAGTCGCCCATTCTGAGGGCATAGACACCTCACTGATTACAGGTTTTGTTGCGTCCACTTTTGTAACGCTGAAGGCGTAGCCTGCTGAAACATTTCCCACGGCATCGCGCGCCCAAGCGTAATAGCTGCCGTTGGCGTCCAGCTCAAAGCTGCTGTTTTGCTGCCATCCGGTAGACGGCGCCAAGCTGTTCTTGGTGATGGCGTAAGCCGTGATACCGCTGTCGGGGTCGTCAGCTACGACATTGACCGTGCTTCTTGCACCCCATGTCTCCGATACGGTAACGGATGTCACAGCCGGTTTGCCGGTATCAACCTTGGCCACGGTAAAGGCAAAACCCGTAGAGACGTTGCCGGCGGCATCCTTGGCCCAGGCAAAGTATTTGCCGTTGGCTGTCAGCGTAAAGCTGCTGCCGGCCTGCCAGCCCGACGCCGGCGCGATATCGTTTGTTGTGATAGCATAGGCTGCAAGCCCGCTGCCGCCTTCATCCGCCGCTGTGACTGTCACGGCACTGCTCGTCCCCCATACGTCGGACACGGTAACGGCACTAACCACCGGGGCCGCGCCGTCTACCTTGGAGACGGTAAACACAAATCCTACCGAAACGTTGCCGACAGCGTCCTTAGCCCAAGCGTAGTAAGTGCCATTGCCGGACACAGCAACCGTGTTGCTGCTCTTCCAGCCCTCTTCTGGGGCGATATTCGTGGCGGTGACGGCATAGGCCGCCACACCGCTGGCGCCGTCGGTGGCTGAGATGGACACGGTGCTGGTGACGCCCCAACTTGTAGGGACAGACACCGAGCTGATCGACGGTGCGACCGTGTCGATCTTGCTGAAATAAAAGTATTTATACGCGGTATTGCCGGCCTGATCCTTGACCCACGCGTACCATGTGCCATTGGCCGTGATCGTAAAGTCCGGCGAATCTTGCCAGCCATCAACGGGCGCTGAAATGCTGCGCGTAAGGGCATAGCCTGCGATGCCGGTTTCATCATCGGTAGCTACTACGGAGATCTCCGCAGCCACCGTCCATTCCTCGGGAAGAACAACACCTAAAATAGAAGGCGCGATGCTGTCGATCTTATCTACCGTAATTTTATAAGATGCGGACACATTGCCCGCGGCATCCTTTGCCCATGCATACCAGACGCCGTTACTCTTGATTGTGAAGTTGCTGCCGGTCTGCCAGCCGGAGGACGGTGCGGTATCGGCGCTACTGACCGCGTAGTCCACAACGCCGCTGGCGGCGTCTCCAGCCTCAATTGTAACGGTGCTTTCCGATCCCCACACGCTGGGAACCGATACTGCCGTCACGATCGGCTTTGTTGTATCAATGCGACTAACCGTAAAGGAATAGCTTACCGAAATATTGCCGGCGGCATCCTTGGCCCAGGCGTAATAGACGCCGTTGGCCGTCAATGTAAAGCTGCTGCTGCCCTGCCATCCCGTGTCCGGCACGGCGCTCGTGGCGGTGACCGCATACGCCGCCACGCCGCCCGCGTCATCTGATGCGCCGATCAGAACGGTGCTGGTCGTCGCCCATGCATCCGGGACGGTTACTGCGTGAATCACAGGCGCAGCCGTATCGATCTTGGAAACAGTAAACTGATAAGCTGTCGAAACGTTGCCCACCGCATCACACGCCCAAGCGTACCATGTGCCGTTAGCGGTAATTACAAAGGTTTTTTCTGTTTGCCATCCATCTACCGGCGCCGCTGCGGTATTGGTGACGGCGTAGGCCGTCACGCCGCTGGCCGCGTCGGTGGCCGAGATGGTTACGGCGCTTGTGTTGCCCCAGCTTGTGGGAACAGATACCGAACTGACCGACGGTGCGACCGTATCGATTTTATTAAAACTAAAGGACTTGTAAGCGGTATTCCCCGCATCATCCTTGGCCCATGCATACCATGTGCCGTTTGATGTGATGACAAAGTCCGGGGCGGTCTGCCAGCCGCTTGTCGGCGGCGTGCTGCTCTTGGTGAGCGCATAGGCCGCTACGTTGGTTTCGACGTCAATCGCTGTTAAGGTAATGGTTGCCTTATCGGTCCAGCCATCTGGCAGGATAATATCCGTGAAGATCGGTGGATTGGTATCAACCTTTGAAACAACAAACGGATAGCTTGCCGAGACGTTGCCCACGGCATCACGTACCCAAACAAAATATTGACCGTTGGCGGTCAGGACAAAACGATTGCTTTCCTGCCATCCTGAACTCGGGGCGCTGCCGCCGCTTGTGGTGACCGCGTAGGCGGCTACACCGCTGCCGACATCGCTGGCCGATATGATAACGGTGCTGCTGACGCCCCATTCACCGGGTACGGTCACTGACTCTACGACCGGCTTTTCCGTATCAATTTTATTGACCTCAAATTTGTAAGAGACTGAGACGTTTCCGACGGCATCCTTGATCCATGCGTAATAGTCACCGTTGGCCGTAATATTAAAGCTGCTACCGGCCTGCCAGCCATCTGTAGGCGCAACATTAATCTTGGTGACGGCATAGGCTGCAATGCCGCTGCCGGTATCGGTTCCGCTGATCGTAACCGCAAAGCTCTTGGCCCATTCGTCGGGCACCGTGACGGCGGTGATGACCGGCTTTACCGTATCCACCTTGGATACCGTGAACTCATAGCCTGCGGATACGTTGCCGACAGCATCCTTCGCCCAGGCATAAAACTTGCCGTTAGCGGTGACCTCCACGTTCTTTCCGGTTTGCCAGCCGGTGGAGGGCGCAACATTCGTGGTGGTGACAGCATAGGCGGTTACCCCGCTTGCAGCGTCGGTGGCCGAGATGGTTACGGTGCTGGATGCACCCCAGCTCGTGGGGACAGACACCGAGCTGATCGACGGTGCGACCGTATCGATTTTGTTGAAGGTAAAGGACTTATAGGCGGTGTTTCCTACCCCATCCTTAGCCCACGCATAGTAGGTACCGTTGGCCGTGATGGTAAAGCTGCTGCCGGGCTGCCAGCCGCCCGCCGGAGCCGTGCTGCTGCTTGTCAGCGCATAGGCCACAACGCCAGTGTCGGCATCGTCGGCGTTGATCGTGATTTCTGCCGTAGCCGTCCAATCCGTCGGCATCGTAATGGAGGCTATAACCGGCGCGGTGAGATCTATTTTAGAAATCTGAAACTCGTAACCGGTCTGGGGCACATTCCCGGCCTGGTCCCTAACCCACGCGTAATACGTACCATTTGCGCTAAAGGTGAACTTCTGGCTGATCTGCCAGCCGGAGGACGGCGCAGCGGTGCCGCCTGTCGTAACGGCATAGGCCGCAATACTGCTGGTGGCGTCGGAGCCATTGACCGTGACGGTACTGCTCATACCCCAACTCGAAGGGATCATGACCGAATCTACAACCGGCCTGTCCGTATCGACCTTGTTGACGGTAAATATATAACCGTCTGAGGTTTTCCCGGCTCCATCTCTTGCCCAAGCGTAATAAGTACCATTTGCCGTAAGTGTAAAGCTTGTACCGGGCTGCCAACCGGAGCCGGGTGCGATAGCCGTAGTGGTGACAGCGTAGGCCGATAGGCCGCTGCCTCCGATGTCTGAGGCCGCAAGCGTTACTTTGCTGTTAGTTGCCCATTCATCGGGCACCGTAACGGCGGTAACGGTCGGCTTGGTGCTGTCCACTTTTTCTATGACAAATTCATACCGCGCTGAGACGTTGCCGACAGCATCGCGCGCCCAAGCAAAATAGGTGCCGTTTGCCGTAATCTCTATATTTTTATTTGGCCCCCAACCCGTGGTGGGCGGCTCACCGGTGGTCGTAACGGCGTAAGCCGACAGGCCACTGGCGCTATCGTTTGCCGTTATTGTTATGGTGCTCGATGTCCCCCATGTCGATGGCACCGTTACATAGCTGATGGTGGGCGGGGTTGTATCTATTTTTGAAGCAGTAAACTGATATCTTGTAGAGATATTCCCCGCGCCATCCCGCACCCAGGCATAATATGTGCCGTTGGCTGTCAGATTGAAACTATTGCTTGCCTGCCAGCCGCCTGCCGGGGCGGTGCTACTGGTGGTAACCGCGTACCCGGTGATGCCACAGCCGGTATCTTCCGCTGAAATAGTAATATCCGCCGAGATTCCCCAATCGGTGGGCATGTCCACCTTATTGATGACCGGGGCAATATCGTCGATTTTATCTATTGTAAACTCATAGCCCAGCGACACATTACCGGCCTGATCCTTCGCCCAGGCATAATAAGTCGCATTGGCTGAAAAGGTAAAGCTGTTACTTTCCTGCCAGCCCGAAATAGGCGGCGAGGTCCCGCCCGTTGTGACGGCGTAGGCCGCCACGCCGCTGCCGGCGTCGCTGGCCGAGATGGTCACGGTGCTGGTGGTCGCCCATGCATTTGGCACGGTTACCGCATTAACGACCGGCTTGGTGGTATCCACTCTTGAAACAGTAAAGCTTTTTGAGACTGTGTTACCAAAGCTGTCTCGCGCCCAGGCATAATAGATACCATTGGCGGTCAAGTTAAAGCTGCTACCCGTTTGCCAGCCGGTGCTGGGCACAGTACTGCTCGTTGTAACAGCGTATCCGGTAACAGCCATATCATCCGTCGCATTAATAGTAACGGCGCATACGGTTCCCCAATTTCCGGGAACAGTTACAGAATTGATCATTGGCGGGGTACTGTCCTTCTCAATATCGAGGTATATTACAGGGGCATAACCATTTCCTCCATTGTTTAAAAGTTTATAGTTTTCACGTTCGTCGGGATAGTTGCCCTTGATCGTTATGCCGCCTGTTCCACCTGTGCCAAATTTACCTGCTCCGCCATATTTGGTGCTGCTGACAAAGCCCCCTGTTCCGGGTGTTCCCGCTTCCCAATATCCGCCACCACCATATCCGGCGTTACCTGTACCACCTGTAAGATTAAATTTATTACCGCCGCTGGCTGTACCGCCTGTACCACCACTGCCAGCGGCAGTTTTGCTAGCATTCCCTCCGGTATTACCAGGATTAGCAATTAATGTCGTACTCCCAATATAGGCTGTTACGATGTTGTTTTTATAAACTAGTCTAATTTTATCGCCAGCGATCAGGCTTACCTGATGTATCACAACACCGCCGCTACCGCCACCACCGCCAGGTCGGCCATACCAACTACCATCAGTATCGGCACCTCCCTGCATGCCGCTACCTCCCGTACCGCCTTTGCCATATACATATATCTGGTAAAGTCCCGTGCGCTCAATGGTGTAATAAAAATCTTCGTTAGTCGTTGGAAAAGTGATCGTTTTTAACGCAATAAATTCTTGTTCGGCCGCTTGCGTCATAACCAATAACAAAGGCAAGCAGACCAAAAGGGCAATCAAAATCCCGGTAACACGCTTCAATATTCTTTTCAATTTATCGCCACGTCCTTTCCGTCCAACTCCTCAACGAGTGCTTTATATTCGTCCTCAATATTATCAATAATCAGGATAGATACCGGTTCCAGTAGGCCGATGGACTCATCCTCCGTTATCAGCCTTCCGGAAATATCCCTCCCGCCGTAATACTTGCTGTTTTCCATGGTGTCACGCTCCTTTATTCAAAAATGCCGATACCTAAAAGGTTTCTGCTGCTTATGCGTATTGGACGGAAACGGCAAACGCATTTACCAAGTAGCGCATCCATCCATTCGCACAGTTCATCCAGCGACAGGTAGTCGGCGCCCGGCATACCGTTGCGAAACATAAACCCGCGTCCAGAAACGCCGAGTATCAATCCGTTCGGGTTGTCGGTGTTAAAGAGATCAATGACAATTACGTTTTGAGGCATGGCATTCACGCCGTAATACAGGCCATCTGGATGAAGCAGTTCCTGTTCGCTAAAAGGTTTAAAGTCTCCCATGTTGTGTCACGCTCCTTATGTTTTCACCCTAAATTCAAGGGAATATATCGGGTTTATGTACTCGCCGTTTTCTAAGATTTCTAAGTGCAGGTGCGGGCCTGTGGATTGCCCGGTGTTGCCAACCGTGCCGATCACTGTCTCACCGGCTACGACCTTGTCGCCGGCTGAAACTCGCACTTCATCACAATGACCGTATTTCATCGTGTGTTCCACCCCGTCTGCGTTGATGATAATGTAGTTGCCCATCACAGGATCGTGGCCGACGTACCGCACGGTGCCGGAAAGCCCGGCACGTATCGGTGTGCCGGTGGGCATGGCGATGTCCAGCCCGCGGTGCTGTTGCAGCTCCCTGCCGCCGATGGGATCAACCCGGTAGCCGTACAAGCTGCTGACATTGCCCGACCAATCTATGTCAAAAGGGTTTGAATACGCTTGATGCGCACCCTTGGTTTCCATTAAAACGCCATACCAGCTCACTAGATCATTGGTAGTGTCCTTAGCCAGTTCCCGAAGAAGGATCGGCTCCATCGGTTTGGAACGCAGCGTCACATCGAGGTGATAATACTTGTATCGATGCGGACTTTCTCCGCGCCATTCGTACCATTCGTCATAGGTCAATGTGTAACGCTCATCAAACATGTAGTCCAGCTCAGTTTGCACGTCGCTAAAGGTAAAACCGGGATATTTAACACTGAGATAGGCCATGAGCTGGAACGGATCATGTCCGATATCGTCCAGATCGTAGTGAAACGCATCGATGTGCTGCCACCGCCAATCGGTGGATACGTTTTTGATCTCCTTGTCCAACTCGGCTTCCAGCCGGGTATAGTAGCTGCTGGCGGCTTCGATTGTGGCGTCCGGTGCGGCGTAGGAGGACAACACCACTACGGCGTTATTGTAAAATCCACCGAACATCATAAGGAGAATGGCGGCCATGCCGATATACACCGCGACAATGCCTAAAACGGGCCCGCCGATAGCGGTAATCACCAGCCGTATAACCTGTAGGAGCTTTCGAGAGGCAAAGGCTATCAGCTTTTCGGCACGCTGCGCGTTTTTGGCCCCCATTCGCTTTTCGGCAAAGCGTTTCACTTGGAATTTACGCTGAGTGACCCAATTCCTGCCCCGTTGAGGCATGGAAGGCTTGCCGTGCTTTTGCTGATATATCTTTTCGCGGTTGACGCGAACCTGCTGCTTCTTTGCCCGGGCGGCGGCGCGCCGCTCCTCACCGTTGCGCCACCGCTTTCCGGCCATGCCCCCTTCGCGGGCACCATAGGTTACCCATTTGCGGTGCTGGTTCGCCGCTTGTACACCCTCGTTATCTGAGTTCTTAGCTAGCTTGTCAAGCTGCGCATTGATTTCTTTGCTTAAGGCACTTTGGCCACCAAAGAAGCCTTTTCTAAATTTCCCCTTGGCATGGGCGTTCTTGAGATCATGTCCGCCACCACCGGGCGGTGTCGGTGGACCTCCGCCACGAGGGGCTGTCGAATCGCTTTTATTAAATTTCAGCTTCGGGCCTAAGGAATGTACAAATTTCAGCCGAGAGCCTCGCCCTTCGCCATTATCCAGCAAACGCCCTGAACTGGTCTCTTCCCAAACAGTGTAGGTGGCGTGGATTTTGCCATTATAATGGCTGTGTCTAAGTCGGGGCTTTATAGGACTTAACCCAGTTGGCGACGGCCTAGCCGGTTGCTCAAAGCGCAAACGGGTATTACTCGGCGGCACAGTATTTGCTTTGAAGCTGCCTTGAATTAACTGATACTTTTGTCGATAAGCTTTAAATGGAGATTCAGCACCTTGCGTGTTGGGTGTGCTAGTTGCCGGGCGTTCAAAACGCAGCCGTTGTTTAGGGGCGCTGCTAAGGCGAGTATGATAACCGCTGCCTTGGCTTTGCTCAAAAATCATGCGCACAGGTGCGTTCTGCTTCAGACGCATTCGCCGGTATTTCTGCCGATATGATTTAAGCGGGGACGCAGCGCCCTGAGCGTTGGATGTGCTAGGTGCCGGGCGTTCAAACCGTAGTCGCTGTTTAGGCGCATTGCTCAGGCGGGTACGATAGCTGCTGCTACTTTGGCTCCGCTCAAAAGCCATGCGCACAGGCGAGCCCTGCTTTAGGCGCATACGCCGGTATTTCTGCTGATAAGCTTTATGCGGGGATTCAACGCCCTGCACATTGGATGTGCCGACTGTCGGGCGCTCAAAATGCAAGCGCTGTTTAGAGGTATTGTGAAGGTGAGTATTATTGCTGCGCTGATTAGGCTCCGCAGTCATGCGCACAGGCGTGTCCTGCTTCAAGCGCATACGCCGGTGTTTCTGTTGATAGGCTTTATGCGGAGATTCGGTGCTTTGTGCTTCGGGCTGATGGTTTGCCGGGTGCTCAAACCGCAAACGCTGTTTAGGGGTGTTGTTAAGGTGGATATGATGGTTGCTGCCCTGATTAGGTTCCGCAGTCATGCGCACAGAACTGTCCTGCTTCAGGCGCATTCGCCGGTATTTCTGTTGGTAGGCCTTATGCGGGGATTTGGTGCTCTGTGCTTTGGACATTCCGGTTACCGGGTGTTCAAAACGTAGTAGCTTCTTAGTGCTTTCCGTATGTAACTTAGATACGCGCTCTGAGCTTACGCCCGGCTGTGTATGGTCGGAAGCCGTATTAGCATATTTCAACCGCGAACGAGACGCATTCAGCGCGGTTCTGGAAGCGCTCTTTGCAAATGAGAGCTTTTTCGTCGGCCGGCGTATACGCAACTGGCGGCGGGTTTTGGACTTGCCTAGCTTTATATCCTCCGGCTGTTGACTTATCCGTTTTGTCTCACCGGTAACGGCATTATTTTCAACCAGTCCATGACGCGTGATGCGGGTAAACCGCCGGGCCGAGGCTTCAAATTTCTCTTCGCTCAATGCGGTTCACCTCCTGAAAAAGCTTGTTTTTATGCGGGTTCTATGGTAATATTTAGTTAAAGGTGGTGGCTTTATGGTCGGCTTCATTTCGGGCATTTTTAATCTGTTTATCATTTTTTTAAAAGCGCTGTGGCTGTATTTCACACAATATATTGAGTGGGCAGACGCGATTGCGCTGGGATTTCTGGCGTACCTGTTTGCCTATCATTGGCAACTGCCGGATAAGCTCAGCATCGGAATCGGCATTACAGTGGGCATTGTATTTCTGCTGCTTTTCCACTTCTCTAAAATCGGCTGGTGGATTTCTACCGGCGTATTTTCCCTGATGTGGGCATACTTTGCCGGAGAGCTAGCCAGAAGCCTGTTCCATGTGAACGACATTGTGTACTGGGGTGCTATTGCGGCATTTTTCTGCTATTTTGTATGGCTGCACGACTTTGCCAAGGATAGAAGTAAAGTGGATGAGTATCTAGCGCGAGAAGAAGCCGCCAAAAGTGGACGCCGTCACCCTACCGTGGTCGAGGACATAAAGCCTTTGGAGCTCAGCCCAGAGCTGCGCGAGAAGCTGGATCGGTATAATAACAGAGACATAAGCACTAATGTCCAAAAGAGAAAGGCTTAACATGACGTATACCCGCCGCCCCTCCACCGGGGGCGGTTTTCTTTGCTTAAAATCCCAAACGATTGCGAATTTGGTCTTTGCATTCGGCTGGCACCTTGGATTTTGTGGAGACTGCCAATTGCCTTTTGCCTTGACAGCCGTTACAATGGGATAACCACCCACAGGAGGGATGACGATGACAAAGGAAGAAATGCTGGCGCTTCGCACTATGATGACCGAGGTTGTTCAGAAAGAAATTACAGGGCTTCGCGCAGAAATGCAGGATATGCGATCTGAATTGAATGCTAAAATCGAAGCTCAGGAACAGCGCCTGAACGCTAAGATTGATGCCAACAGTACCCAACTGTTGATGCAGGTCGCGGAGTTGCTGGAGACCCAGACCACCAAGCTCGGCCTGCAATACGAGCACGAGGTTGCCGGAAAGATTAATGCACTCAATGAGGAAACAGACATCCTCCGCAGCGACGTTAAAGACCACGAGCAACGCATCCACACCGTAGAGCGCAAGATTGGTATTGCTATTTGATTGTCCATCCTGCCGCCCCTCTACACGGGGGCGGCTTTTCTGTGCCCAAAATCCCAAACGATTGCGCTTTTGAGAGGCGGACGGTCTTTACCGGCCGGGAATAATGCCCCTGCGGGTGCGGGGTGAATGCGCTGTTGCAAATCTCGGATTTTCAACTGGCGCGGTGGGATAGACCTTTATATTCACACCGCCACAACTTCATCCAGCTTGGTGGTCATCAGCCGGTACAGCATGGTATCCTTCGGGAAGTGGTCAATAAACGGGATGATGGCGTTTTCCTTCTTGAAAATCAGCAGGCCCTCGCCCGGCTGGCTGTTGGTAACGTAGGAGAGCTGGTCTTCGGATATGTTGAGCGCTGAAGCCAGAATCCTCTGGTCACCGGAGGCCTGACTGAGCAGATATACAAAATCCGAGTTTTCAAAGATATTCTCAATCTCGGCAGACATCAGAAAATCCTTAACGTTCTGGGTGATGCCAGTCGGAACACCGCCCCA